>JAFWEA010000113.1 GCA_017543005.1 Solobacterium sp.
AGCCCCGGCCAAAGGCCATGATCCTCTATGTCAGCTGCATCGATGCCATGCTCGGCAACGATCACAGTTTC
This sequence comes from Solobacterium sp., assembly GCA_017543005.1. GTDB lineage: Bacteria > Bacillota_I > Bacilli_A > Erysipelotrichales > Erysipelotrichaceae > Bulleidia. Next base: position 72 of record JAFWEA010000113.1, read on the forward strand.
CAGACGGAGGAAATCATGTCCCGTTATCCGGATGTGAACTGCTTCGTGCTGAAGATGTGCCCGATCACCCGCTTCAGCGGCGACCTGCCGCTGGTAGCCCTCCAGCATGACATGTATGCCCCGCTGCCGATGGAACGCATCCCGCATGCAAAGACCGTCGGCATCATCGGCCCGAACATTGCCCTGGCTAAGGAAAACGAACTCGTGCAGATCCTGAACGCGGCCGGGTACCGGGTGCTGCACATTCAGGCCTGTGACCGTTATGAAGATTACCTGGATATCCGTTCGGCTGAGGTCAATCTCTGCCTGATGCCGTTCGGCAAGACCGCCGGTGAACTGCTGGCAGAACGCTATGGCGCCAGAATGATTCCGTTCTTTGCCCGCAGTGACTTCGCATCCATCCGCAATACGATCACGGCCGTGTGCACGGCCCTGCAGATCGACCTGCCGGACCTCGACGCCATGGAAAATGAAACAAGAAAGATCCTGCAGGCCTGTGCCGCTGAGATCGGTGATACGGAACTGGTCATTGATTCCACTGCGACGCTGTTCCCGGATGCCCTGCGGAAGACGCTGACGGAATGCGGCTTCCATGTCCGGCGCATCTATGCGGACAGTGTCATGCAGAAAGAACCGGATATCGATGCCGGCAGTATCCTCATGCCGGTTACCCGCAGCTATGACAGTGACGAAGATGTCATTGCCATCGGCATGGCTGCCTCTTCCTTCGAAGGTGCGGCCCGGACCGTGGACATGTTTTATGACAACGGGGAATGGGGACATTACGCCCTGCGGATGCTCGCGGCCCGGATCAAAGGAGCGTACGAAAAGCCGCGTTCGGCCTGTCAGGTACGTAAGGAGGCCAGACGATGAATCATCTCTATCGTGTCCTGCCGCCGCTGGCACCGGATTATGCCGGGGCCTGTGCGGTGATGTATGAACTGGGCGGCCTGGTGCTGATCCATGACGCTTCCGGCTGCACCGTCAACTATGTCTCGTTCGATGAACCGCGCTGGCATGAAAAGCCCGGCATGGTTTACTGCAGCGGGCTGACGGAAATCGATGCGGTCATGGGCAATGATGATGTCCTGATCGACAAAGCCCTCAAGGCGGCAGAAGAACTCCACCCGGCCTTTATTGCCTATGTCGGCAGTTCCGTGCCGCTGATTGTCGGAACGGATTTCAACGGCATCGCGGCCGAAACAGAAGCCCGCAGCGGTATTCCCTGCTTCGGCTTTGAATGCAGTGGAATCCGCAGCTATATCGAAGGGGCTTCCAATGCCCTGCTGGCGCTGACCAGACGCTTCTGCGGGGAGAAAACCGAAAGCCGCGGAACCCTCCTGCTGGGGCAGCTGCCGCTGGATGACAACGGCACAGACGCTTCCGCGCAGGTGAAGGATCTGCTTGCGGACCTCAGGGCATCATTGTGCTTTGACTGCACGCTGGATGATCTGAAACAGGCCCAGAATGCCGAAAAGGCAGTGGTTGTCTCCGCTGCCGGGCTGAAAACGGCGCAGTACCTGCAGGAACGCTACGGTATCCCGTATACCGTCGGCCTGCCGCTGCCGGCTGTACAGAAGCCGCATGGCTCCGTGCTGGTCGTCGGCGAAGATGTCCGGGCGCAGAGTCTCGCCAAGGCCCTGGGCAACGCGGACGCCCTGGATCTCTACGGCACTTCCGGTCTTTGCCGGTATCATACCCGGGAAGAAGAGGAAATCATGCGGATCGCCGCGGACTATGACAATGTCATCGCCGATCCCTGCTTCAAATCGCTCTGCCAGGGAAACTTCATCTCCCTGCCCTCCTATTCGGTCTCAGGCGGACTGTTTGCCTCGACCGTTTCCCCGGTGGATCCTGAAGCGATTGCCGAACTGCTCAAATAATTCCGGCCGGTCATCTGACCGGCCTTTTTTATATAATTGGTTTACAGGGAGGTTGATTATGGACTATTTACTTCTGATTCTCGGGATTCTGTTTGAAGCCATGGGTACGGCATCGCTGAAACTGATTGCCGGACCCCGTGACATCACGCACATTGTCATGTGTCTGCTCGGCTACGGCTGCGGCATGCCCCTTTACATGCGTTCCCTCAAGCACATCGGCCTCAGCATTACCTCGGCTTTCTGGAACGGCCTCGGCATCACCTGCACGACCATCGCGGCCGTGCTGATCTTTCACGAGAAGATGACCGTGGCAAGAGTGACCGGCATCGCCCTGATCATCTGCGGCTGCGTCATCCTTGCCTTCTCCGGCCAGACCGCCTGATCCGCTCATACCCCTGCCTTCTGTGTTCATAAAACAGAAAAGCGGAGCCTTCCGGCTCCGCCTGCATCATTTCATCAGAAATTGCGCAGTTCCTTTTCCTGATACTTGTCCTGCACCAGTTCATAGATCATCTGTTCGATGAACCGGACCGTCTTGTGAGCCATAGCGGCCGTGTAGTCGGTCAGCAGTTCCCTAGCCAGGTCTTCACTCTCTGCCTTGATGGCCAGATAGGCCTTGTCTGTCTCGGCCTTGGAAACCCGGAAATAATCTTCCAGCTTTCTGACTGCCTTGAGCAGTTTTTCTTCTTCAAACTCGAAATCCATCAGATCCCGCAGGACATGGAAGCTCCAGAAGGCATAATTGCGGTCATAGCGGCTGATCTCCGCCTCATCCACGAAGAAGTGAGAAGCGGTTGAAGCGACTTCGCCAATATATTCGAAGCCGGCCGGGATTTCCTTGATGCCGAAGTACCATGGCATGAAGACGGAATGACGCTGCCGGTCAATGGTGCGCCACATGCAGTTGAGCAGCGGATCATCATTGAATTCAAAGACCGAGCCTTCGATGGAACCGTGCCAGTTGATGCCCCGGTGCATGTCCAGATTGACGCCGTTTACCGGTTCATACTGCTGGTCCGCATCTTCTGGATGATCATCCAGCCAGCGCACCCGCAGGATATCCTTGAAGTCCTGCACGGTATACTTCTTTTCTGCCTTGACGGCAAAGGTGAACTCGGGGACTTCCCGGCCGATGGTCTTCAGCCAGCCAAGCACATGCCGGTCCCGGTTGATCGGTGTATACCATGCCGGTCCGCCCTGATACACTGCGGCGAAGTCAAAATCGCTGTAATCTGCCGCAGCCGGTGTGTACCATCCCTGCTGAATGGCATAGTCCACCAGGTCTTCCGACCAATAATAATTCTTATGTTCCGTATCGCTGAAATCGATCTGGTGAATCGTATACCAGTTGGGCAGATAGTAGATTTCATCATCCCCGATGCGGCGGGCAGCGAACTGGTGACCCGCTGTCAGCTGCACGGACCAGGCTTCATCCTTATCGGCGATGTGGTAGATCCGGGAAGAATAATAACCGAAATTCTTCATGAGGTCTGCCGCCACTTCGACACCATGACGCGCTGATTTTGCCCGTTCGGCAATCAGTTTGCGCATGCCGTAGCCGATTGTGCCCTCGCAGCCGGTTTCCGCGATCTTACTGCCAAGACCATTGTTGGATACCACGGCCACGCCGTTTTCATTCAGGAACGTATCGGCGAAGCACTCACCGCCCGGCACCCGGATTTCATTCCAGAGATAGGCATAGGTGACCGGCACCTGCGGAATCACGGCCGGGCTGTCCGCAAAGGTCACGGTTTCCCCTGCGGCATGGGTCTTGCGCGGCACCAGGTGAGACTGGGTCCGGACCCCGCTGGTATCTTCACCATGCCCCAGCAGGACATGGCCGTTGAAGCTGGCATTCTTACCGGCAATCAGTGTGCTGCAGCTGCTGCGCAGCAGGACTTCTTTCTCTGTCATACAGAACCTCCCGATTTTATACCTTAACAATATAATGAAACACCGGGCCGGGAAAGAAAAAAGCCTCCTGTGAGGCTTCACTCCTGCGGAATCAGGTTTGTGACTTTGTGCTGCACCCGGCGGCGTCCCAGGCGGAAGGTACCGGATACGGTGACGGTCAGTTCCGGACGGATTTCCTCACTCCGGCTTTCCCGCAGATAGGCTCTGCCTTCAATCAGGACCCTGTCTCCCTCCTCGAACTGCATCACTTCCTCAACATGATGACGATGCGCCGTGTAGCGGATCATATTGACGTTGCCCTCCAGGTAGCTGTGCTCCTGGTAATATGTACGGGCCTGCAGAAGATCGAGCAGCACCCCGATCCGGCGGTTCTGATCATGCAGGGTCAGCGCGCCGAAAGCCATTTTCTTTTCTTCCGTCTCATACGGCCGGGCTACCCCGTCCGCATCAACTGTACCGATCATTGTAATGTGATAGCAGACAACTTCACCGTTTTTGTCACGAATGGTTTCGAAGGAGAAATAATCCTTGTATCTGGTGATTTCCATAAAAATAAAATTTCCTTACCGATGTTCACCATTATATCAAAGTACACCGCCTTCGCAACGGAATTTTCCGCCTTTGGCTGGCATTCCTGCCGGAGTCTGCTATAGTGAAATCAGGTAAAAGAAAGAAGGAACTACCATACCATGAATACTTTTGAAAATGATTTCATGAACTGCAGTACCATTCTGGTCGGCAAGCGTGCCTCCAAAACCGGAAAGGTCCTTGCGGCTCACAACGAAGATGACATGAATGTGATCATGCAGAGTCATCTCGTTCCGCGCATGAAACACAAGAAAGGTGAAACAGTCTCCTCCCCGGATGGCGCCGCTGTCATTCCGCAGGTCAAGGAAACCTGGGCCTACTACTGGTCCGAAGCCCGCTGCCAGGGCGGTGAACCGTTCGCAGACGGCTATATCAACGAGTGGGGCGTCAGCCTGTTCTCGAATGCCATGGTTGATTCCAAAGTGCCGGCCGACGGCAAGTTTGACGGTACCATGGGCTATGTCTTCCGCCGGCTGATTCCGGAACGGGCCAGAACTGCCCGGGAAGGCGTTGAAATCGCTGCCCAGCTGATGAAGGACTTCGGCTACCGCAGTTCCCGCTGCTATGCGATCTGCGACAAGGACGAGGCCTGGCTGGTCCAGCTGACCAAGGGACACAACTTTGCGGCCCGCCGGGTCGGCGACAATGAAGTGGCCTATATCCCGAACTGGTACACCATCCACGAAATCGACTTCAACGATAAGAAGCACAAGAACTTTTACTGGTCCGATACACTCGTCAGCTATGCCATGGAAAACGGCTGGTACACACCGGCCGTCGAGGGTGATTATTCCGACTTCGACTTCGCGGCTGTCTACCAGGCCGGCGGCTATGACATTCCGTCCAACCGCGACCGCTCGGATCTCGCCTGGAAACAGCTGATGAAGGGTGACCCGCTGCCGTACCGCACCTTCTCCGTCAAGGCTCCGCGCAAGTACGGTGTTGAGGACATCAAGACCATCCTGCGTTCGCACTATGCCGGTCATGAAGAAGACCTGAAGGAGCATCCGGATATGAGTCCGCACCGCTATGGGATCTGCCGTGACACCACAGTTGAATCCATGGTTGTCGAATTCAACGAAGTCCCGGAACTGACCTGCATCTGGCGGGCTTTCCCGCGGCCGTGCATCTCGCCGTACGTTCCGTGGTTCCTCGGCATTACGGATCTGCCGAAGGGCTATGAATGGATGGGCCCGAAGAATTCCCTGATCTCCCACTTCGAAGTGGATGCGGATGAATTCGATTATCATAACGGCCGGGCCGTATCGGCTTTCCTGCTGCTGCAGAATGTCATGGAATTCAACTACCAGTTAGCTGAAGAGCGGATCCATGGTGAAATCGCCGCCATGGAAAAGGAATGGGC
>JAFWEA010000114.1 GCA_017543005.1 Solobacterium sp.
CGGCATTGCGACTGTCATCAGTCAGCTCAACCGGCTGCCGGAGATCCCGGACGGGATTGTGATCTGTCTTGAGACCATGGCCGGCAAGGGGAGTGAAGTCGGCTACCGCTTTGAACAGCTGCAGGAAATCCTGGCTGGTCTGAAACATCCGGAACATTTCGGGGTCTGTTTTGATACCTGTCATACTCATGACGCCGGCTACGATCTGAATGACTTTGACGGGGTGCTGGCGGAATTTGACCGGATCATCGGTCTCGACCGGCTGAAGGTCGTTCACCTGAACGATTCAAAAAATGAACGCGGCGCCCGCAAGGACCGCCATGCCAATATCGGTGAGGGGAAAATCGGCTTTGAGATCCTGAACCGGATTGCCCATCATCCCCGGCTGGCCGAAACACCGATCATCCTGGAAACCCCATACGTGGATGAAAAGCCGCCGTATGCCCGGGAAATCGCCATGCTGAAGCGGGGATCAATGGAATAAACACAAAAGAAAACTGTATGTATCACATGTGATGAACATACAGTTTTTTGTATCTGTCTTACTCGTTTACCATCCGGAGGATTTCCTCCTTCAGGGCATCCAGCAGTTCGGCCTGCGGCACTGTCCGGATCCGTTCCCCATGGCGGAACAGAATGCCGGAATCATAGCCGCCGGCAATGCCGACATCCGCCCGGGACGCTTCCTGAATGCCGTTGACCGGACAGCCCATGACCGCCACGCTGATATCCGCATGGATATTCTGCAGGAATGCTTCAACTTCTTTGACGATCGGGATCATGTCGTACTGGATCCGGCCGCAGGTCGGGCAGGCAATCAGTTCCGGCACACCTTCAATCAGGTCAAAGCACTTCAGCAGCTGCTTGGCGATGATCAGTTCATCTTCCGGCGGTCCGGAAACGGATACCCGGATCGTATCACCGATGCCTTCATGCAGCAGGGTGCCGAGCGCCGCCGAAGACTTGACGGCACTTTCCGTAAAGCCGCCGGCTTCCGTCACGCCCAGGTGCAGCGGGTAGGGGAATACTTCCGCCGCTGCTTCATAGGCTTCAATGGTCAGCTGGACGTTGCTGGACTTGAACGAAAGGCAGATGTCATGGAAATCCATGCTTTCCAGGATATCAACATGTTTCTTTGCACTTTCGATCATGGCTGCGGCACAGGGCCCGCCGTATTTATCGAGCACTTCCTTTTCCAGGGAGCCGCTGTTGATGCCGATGCGGATCGGCACATGGCGCTCACGGCAGCCGTTGACCACGGCTTCGGTATGTTCCCGCACACCGATGTTGCCGGGGTTGATGCGGATGGCGTCAATGCCGCCCTCCAGGCTCATCAATGCCAGCCGGTAATTGAAATGGATGTCTGCGACAAGCGGTACACTGGTTCTGGCCTTGAGTTCACGGATGGCCAGGGCATCGGCTTCATCAAGCACGGCGACCCGCACGATTTCACAGCCGCCGGCGGCCAGACGGTTGATCTGGGCTGCGGCTGCTTCGATGTTTTTGCATGGTATATTGGTCATGGACTGCAGAATGCAGCGGTTCTGTCCGCCGATCTGTATATTGCCGACATGGATCGGTCTTGTTTCTGTACGTTTCATGGATTTCCTCCGCAAGGCAATTATCGCATCGTTCAAAAAAATATGCGAGGGGATTCGTTTTATCGTTGGAAATTAAACCTCCCTGTGATATACTCATACTGCAGTTATTTTTTGGAGGTTATAAAATGCCAAGAGAGAACATTACTTTCAAGTGCAGTGTCTGCGGGGAAGAAAACTATATCGGAACCAGAAACAAGCGTAAGCACACTGAAAAAATGGAAATTTTGAAGTACTGCCCGCGCTGCAATAAGAAGACTTTGCATAAGGAGAAAAAATAACCGCTTCCGGTTATTTTTTGTTAAGCAGCCATGAAACTGGAAACACTGCCGATCGGCCAGTATCAAGAGAACATCTATATCCTGCATGAAGACGGTCATGTCCTGATCATTGATCCGGGCCGTTTTCCGGCGGAAATCAGAAGACATATCGGTCCGCAGGAGACCGTGGACGGGATTATCCTGACCCATGGCCATTCGGATCATACCGGGGCAGTGGACGACCTGGCCGAGGCCCTGGACTGCCCGGTATACATGCACCATGGGGATCAGCCGCTGACCGATCCTTCCTTTAGGCGGACGGCCGGTGCCGAAGCCCCGGTCTATACGGCCCTGCAGGATCTTCCGGAAGGGGAACTGCAGGTCGGTACGTTTGCCCTGCAGATTTATCATACCCCGGGACACAGTGCCGGCAGTGTCCTTGTACGGTATAAGAATCATCTGTTTACCGGCGATACGCTGTTTGCCGGCTCGGTGGGGCGGACGGACCTGTATGGCGGTGATGAGGACGAACTGATCGCCTCCCTGCAGTTTATCAAGACCCTGCCGCATGATCTTGCGGTTTATCCGGGTCACGGTCCGGCCAGCACCATCGCCCGGGAGTTGAAGTGGAATCCGTATCTTCATTTCTGATTACCGGCTGACATCATAATCGTAAAGATAACCGCCGCGGCACTCATAGATCAGCACTTCGGGGACCGGTTCATAGACGGTCACAATGACGGTGTCATCATCGTAACGGACATCGGCATACACCTCACCGACACTGATCTGATTCAATTCAAAGCGCCCGCTGCGGACATCACACTGCAGAACGGAAGTGACAGTCACTTCCGTTTTTGTCTGTTTCAGAATCGTCTGCAGGTTTTCGGCAGCGCTCAGCCGGTACTGCATATTGGTCAGTGCCAGCATCACAACCTGGGAAAGAAACAGGAACGCAGCCAGGAAGTATGTGCTGACAAAGCCGTTACGATACCGGCACCAGGGCATATTCATGAACTTCTCCTTCCCGGACGGTGCTGACATACAGCAACCCGTCATTGACTGAAAACGAGCACTGATCCAGTTCCGTCAGAAAGATCTGCGTGCCGGGCTGCAGGATCAGATTGCCGTTGACCGGGGAAATCCGTGCTTCTTCCCCGTGGTAGATAAAATGAACCTGGCCGGAAGCGACTTCCATGTCATGAGAAAGAGAAAGGATCCGGCGCAGCTGGCACAGGGCAATCTCATCCTGGATGACAGGTGAGGGGATCAGCAACAGCCGCAGGGCATTGAGACTGGCCATCACCGCCGGCAGACAGGCCAGTGCCGTCAGAAGCACAATCAGGGCCTGTTCCAGAATCATTCCGGCTCTTCGGTTTCTTCGCTTTCTTCTTCGGAACACAGGACACACTCCGGAATCATGCGGATTCCCTGTTCATAGGCTTCTTCGGCCTGCGTCATGGCATGGCGGATGACAGTTTTGGTATTGCCGGCGGCGGGCAGGGCGGCACTGGTCACCAGGGCAATCATGGCAGTGATGAATACGGCAATCAGCGCATCCGTCAGCAGGTAGCCTTTTTTCATCGGAACACCAGCCGGCCGCCGCCCAGTTCGATGATGATCCGGCTGTCACGGCCGGGGAATGTGATGGTTCTGGCCTGGCTGACATTGCCGGCCCCGTTGAAGTGAATGCCCTCGGCTCCCGGCAGATCAACCGGCCGGGATTCTGCGGCGGCCATGGCTTCGGTCTGTTCCAGCAGATACTCGTCCGCAAAGGCATGGTACTGCATGGTCTCACTCATATCCGGCTGCAGGGCCAGCGGGGCCAGGGAAGCCATGACCAGCAGGACCAGGACACACTCCAGCAGGGCAAATCCCTTACTGCGCATAGGCCTGTCCCCCGGAAATGACGATGGTCTTTTCATCGCACCGGGTCTGTTCTTCGGTCATCAGGCCGGCACTGATCAGGTCACTGACACTGCCGGGGTTATGATCATATTCGAGCCGGTACTGCAGGATGGCACTGTCTGCCACTTTGACCAGGGCATCACAGCCTTTCCTGTCCACGATGCCGAGCACCGTCTGGATATTCGGGACGGTCAAGAGGAACAGGATGGAAATGATCGTGACGACAATGACCATTTCCAGCAGGGTAAAGCCTTTTCGCAATGTTTTCATGTTCGATACCTCCTATAGGTTTGTCATGATGGAAAGGGGCAGCAGCAGGATCTGATACATCATGATGACGATCAG
>JAFWEA010000115.1 GCA_017543005.1 Solobacterium sp.
GATCGCCCTGTCCCGGCCGTATCTGCAGGCGGATGACACGGTGCTGATCATCGATGACTTCCTGGCCAACGGACAGGCGGTGCACGGCCTCCTGGATCTGTGCGAGCAGGCCGGGGCGAAAGTCGGCGGCATCGGCATCTGCATCGAAAAGGGCTTCCAGCCCGGCGGTGATGAACTGCGCAGCCGCGGCATCCGGGTTGAAAGCCTGGCCATTATCGATGCCATGGATGATCATCACATCGAACTGAGAAAGTAATAGAAAAAGACAGTTTCCGGAATACGGAAACTGCCTTTTTTCAGAAGCCGCGCTGATCAAACTTCATGTTTTTCAGCGTTTCTTCTTTAAAGTCGTTATAACGGTCTTCCTTGATGGCCTGGCGGGCTTCTTCCATAAGGCGGATCAGGAAGCGGATGTTGTGGATGGACATCAGCCGCATGCCGAAGCCTTCGTTGGTCCGGAACAGATGATTCAGATAAGCCCGGGTGTAATTCCTGCAGCAGTAGCAGTCACACTTTGGATCGAGCGGGGTGAAGTCCTCCTTGTACATCGCCTTGCGGATATTGATGCGGCCTTCACTGGTCAGCAGGGTGCCGTGTCTTGCCAGACGGGTCGGCAGGACGCAGTCACACATATCGATATTCAGGGAGACGGCTTCCAGCAGGTCATTGACCGCGCCGACACCCATCAGATAACGCGGCTTGTCCAGCGGCAGTCTGTCCTGGGACCAGCGGACCATGCGCACCATGGTTTCCTTGTCTTCGCCGACGGAAGTGCCGCCGATGGCATAGCCGGGGAAATCCATTTCCGTCAGCTTCTCGGCACAGTAATGGCGCAGATCTTCATAGTCGCCGCCCTGGACAATGCCGAACAGGGCCTGCTCATCCGGCCGGCTGTGGGCATTCTTGCCGCGCTCGGCCCAGCGCAGGGTGCGCTCCATGGAAGCCTTAGCATATGCGTAGCTGGCCGGGTAGGGAATGCACTCATCAAAGGACATGATGATGTCCGCTCCGATCTTGTTCTGGATCTGAATGGATTTTTCCGGGGAAAGGAACAGGGTGTCACCGTTCAGCGTATTCTTGAAGGTAACGCCTTCCTCCTTGATCTTTCTGACATCAGCCAGGGAAAAGACTTGGAAGCCGCCGCTGTCCGTCAGCATCGGGCCGTTGTAGTTCATGAACTTCTGCACGCCGCCGGCCCTGGCGACAATGTCTTCGCCCGGCCGCAGCCAGAGATGATATGTATTGGCCAGCACAACCCCGGCATGAACGTCATAAAGTTCTTCCGGCGAAACGAATTTTACCGTGGCCTGAGTGCCGACCGGCATGAACATCGGGGTTTCCACATCGCCGTGCGGTGTATGAAGAATGCCGGTGCGGGCTCCCGACTGCCGGCAGACATGGGTAATTTCAAACGTTACTGGATTCATAGGTTCCTCATTTCCGTACCCAAGTATAGCAGAATACCAAAGAATGTTATAATACGAGTGTGAAATCGCAGGAAATCAAAATCAGGAATCTGCCGGTCAGTGAGATCAAGCCGAAATCGGTGCGGGTCAAGCCGGTGGAAATACTGCTCGCTCTGGTCGCCTTGGGTGTCTATTTCATTTTCCAGCGGAATCTGTTGACCTCGACCGGCATGGTGCTGGTCCTGCTGGGCATCAGCTGCATTATCCTGATGCCGGACCGGACCCTGGCCCAGTTCCTGCCGGACTATATGATCATGTACAACAGCCGGGACCGGGAAATCTGCAATATGATTTACTGGGATGAGGTGGTCAGCTGGCAGTATGAGTGGCATCCCATGTCGGACCTGCTGGTGGTAACCCTGCTGGATGGCAGCACACAGTCGGTGGATATGTATTCCAAGCGCAGCGTGGCCAAGTATATGCGGCAGTTTGCCCCGAACAAGGAAAAGAAGAACGTCAGGAACAAAGAGGGATAAGATGATGGTGAAACTGGTCAATAAAGAAATGGTTGAAGAGTGCCGCCGGCAGATGGTCAAAGAGCGGGACTATGATGATATGAGTCTGATTTTTACGATGTTTGCGGACAGCACCCGGCTGAAAATCATGAATGCGCTGTTTGTCAGTGAACTGTGCGTCGGGGATCTGGCGGCCCTGCTGGAGATGTCTTCTTCGGCCGTCAGTCATCAGCTTTCCAGCCTGAAAAAAGCCAGACTCGTCAGGACCAGACGGGAAGGCAAGCTGGTTTTCTATTCCATGGCGGATGATCATATCAAGAACATCTACAAGATGGCATTTGAACATATCCACGAATAAATATGAGGGTAACGGCAATCGATTTTGAAACAGCCAACAGCAGTCCGGCCAGCGTCTGTGCAGTCGGACTTTCTGTCTTGGAAGACGGGCTGATCGAACCGGTGCTGGAAACCCTGATCCGGCCGGAGAAGAATGTTTCGGCCTTTTATTACGGCAATATCCGCATCCACGGCATCCGGCCGCAGGATGTGGTGCATGCCCCGGACTATGCCCAGGTGTACAAAGAGATGAAACCTTATCTGGAAGGCAGCCTGGTGGCGGCCCACAATGCCCGCTTTGACATGGGCTGTCTGAAGGCATCGTGTCTCAACTGCGGGATTCCCGTGCCGTCGCTGCGGTATTTTGACACGGTGGAACTGGGCCGCAATGTCTTCCCGGGCCTTGAGCATCACCGGCTCAATGACCTCTGTGAATATCTGGATATCGAACTGGATCACCACCGGGCCGGCAGTGATGCGTACGGCTGCCTGATGATCGTGGCCCGGGTCATGACCCTGACCGGCATCTACGATATTGAAGAGATGCTCAGTCAATGCAGAACTAGGATATACACGCTATAATCCATTCATAAGAAAGAAGGTATGAACAGATGAAAACAGTCCTTATGGAATCTCTCGGCATCAGCGATGAACTGCTGGCGGAGCTGGAAAAGCCGTTTGTTGAGCAGGGCATGGAATTCGCCTCCTACAGCCGCACAACGGATCCGGCTGTGCTGGTAAAGGAAGCGGCAGACGCCGATGTCATGATTCTGGCCAACATGCCGATGCCGGCAGATGTCATCCGGCAGTGCGGAAAACTCAAGTTTATCAATGTCGCGTTCACCGGGGTGGACCATGTCGGTCTCGATGCGGCGAAGGAAAAGGGCATTGCCGTTTCCAACGCGTCCGGTTATTCGACTGAAGCAGTGGCCGAACTGGTGCTGGGCATGGTGATCTCCATGTATCGGAATATGCGTCAGGTGGAAGACAGGGCCCGGACCGGCGGCACAAAGGACGGCCTGGTCGGCTTTGAGATTGCCGGCAAGACAGTCGGGATCATCGGCCTTGGCAAGATCGGCAGCCGCAGTGCCGAACTGTTCCATGCCTTCGGGGCTAAAGTCATTGCGTATACCCGCACCCCGGCTCACAATCATCTGGATTATGTGACCTGCCTGAGCCTCGAGGAAGTGCTGGCCAAGTCCGATATCGTTGTGCTGCACTGCCCGCTGAGCGACGCAACCCGGGGCATGATCAATGCCGAACGGCTGGCCATGATGAAGCCGACTGCCATCCTGGTCAATGCGGCCCGCGGACCGGTGGTCAACACACAGGATCTGGCGGATGCGCTCAATGCCGGAACGATCGCCGGGGCCTGCCTGGATGTCTTTGACAAGGAACCGCCGTTACCTGCCGACGAGCCGCTGCTGAAGGCGAAGAATACTCTGGTGACGCCGCATGTGGCCTTTGCGACAAAGGAATCCATGAAACTGCGGGCTGAGATTGTCTTTGACAATCTGAAAGCCTGGCTGGAAGGAAATCAGAAGAATATCGTTTTATAAAGAACAGGCTTTGTAAATCTTTTCAGCAAATGTAACATATTTACATTTAATAGGTTGTTATTTATAATGATCTTACTTGAAAAGGAATTATCACAATGGCCGATTATGAAAACAATGCCTATTTCTGGCTGAAAGTAGACACTTTATTTCTATCCAGTACACTGACGATCACCCGGCATAAGGGTGAAACACATCCGAACTTCAAAAACCTGGTCTATCCGGTTGAATATGGTCATCTGACCGATACGACATCGGATGGCACAGAAGGGGTATCTGTGTATGTTGGCTCACTGCCGCAGAGCATTACCGCCCTGGTGGTGGCAGCTGATATCCTGCAGAAGACACTGGATGTGAAGATCCTGCTTGGCTGTACCGATAAGGAAACAGAGGAAGTGCTGCATTTCCTCAATCAGACGGATTTCCAGAAAACCGTCCTGATCCGCCGCGGCAGTGTCATCCCGGCATGGGGCCTGACCGATAACTGAACCAATTGAAAACCGGATTCTGATGAGAATCCGGTTTTTTGTTTACTGAATCGGATTGCCGTTGAAGTCCGTGTCAATCGGCATGCTGTTCAGGTCGGCATACAGGGCGGCGGCTTTTTCCTCGGCCAGCTCGTACAGTTCCGCAAAGGAATGGCTGTCGGTCAGCTCCGGATAGTCGACATTGGTGTAGACCGTGTGTTCCTCATTGAGCACGTCGGGATCCTTGGCACCCTTGCCGTCCAGCATCATGCCGGTGATCAGCTTCGGCATGCGCAGGATGTTCTCCAGCCGGTCGGCGGCCCTGTACTTGTTCAGGCTGCCGGGTTTCAGGGCCTTGGTCAGGCGGTGAATGCCGAAGATGGCTTCCCGCAGCTTCCGCTCGGAAATGTAGGTACCGAAGATCTCCAGCAGCATCAGGTTATACATCCGGGCCAGTTTGACGGCTGCGTCCTTGCTGACTTTGAGATCATCATAGACACTATAGTGTTCCGGCAGCTTGTTATGCCGGCGCAATGCCCAGATATCCAGTTCACCCTCGAGGGCAAAATGTGCTTCCGAATCCGTGCAGCCGCGCCGCTCCGCTTCCCGGCGGGCATAGCTGCAGATGATCATATGGCAGCTGCTGTCCAGGGCATAATGGCAGAGATACCCGGCATAGTAACTGCGCAGCAGCGGACGCTCCTTTGTATAGGCGTCCATCCAGCGCAGGACTTCTTCGACTTTTTCGCCATGCAGGCGGCTGCCCATCCAGCTCAGGGAGCCGGGCAGGAAGTAGGCATGGGAAAAGAAAAAGAGATCAGGCCCCTGGGAGCCCAGGCAGTACAGCGGCAGATCTGTAATGGTTTTCTGCAGTTCTTCCGGCAGCCGGGCATAGACGTCCCGGGCGAATTCCACATGGGTTGTAGCAGCAGGCATGATCTTCTCCTA
>JAFWEA010000116.1 GCA_017543005.1 Solobacterium sp.
CGCCTCTCTGCGGGAAGCGGGCCTGCGCACGTTCCGGCTCAAGACCGGCACACCGCAGCGCGTCTTCACGAAGACCATCGATTTCTCCAAGACCCCGCTGGAACCGGGTTCGACGGAATTCCTGCACTTCAGTGAATCCACCCGGCCGCAGGATGTCCGCTCCCCGGAACAGCAGATCAGCTGCCACATGACCTGGACCACACCGGAAACGCATGAGATCATCCTGCGCAACCTGAACAAATCCAGCATGTATTCCGGGGTTGTCAAGGGTGTCGGCCCGCGCTACTGCCCGTCCATCGAGGACAAGCTGGTGCGTTTCTCCGACAAGCCGCGGCATCTTCTGTTCCTGGAACCGGAATCCCTGCAGATGGATACGATCTATGTGCAGGGCTTCTCGACTTCTCTGCCAAGAGACGTGCAGGAAGAGATGATCCATACCCTGCCGGGCTTTGAACACTGCATCATCAAGAAGTATGCCTACGCCATCGAATACGATGCTGTGGATCCGATCCAGATGATGCCGAGCCTGGAAAACAAACTGATTAAGAACCTGTTTACCGCCGGCCAGATCAACGGCACTTCCGGCTATGAGGAAGCGGCCGGGCAGGGTCTGCTGGCGGGCATCAACGCATGCATGAAGCTCGAAGGAAGAAAACCGCTGATATTCGGCCGGGATGAGGCTTATATCGGGGTACTGATCGACGATCTGACCACCAAGGGCACCCTCGAACCATACCGGCTGCTGACCTCCCGGGCCGAATTCCGCCTGCTGCTGCGGCACGACAATGCCGAACAGCGGCTGCTGGCCAAGGGTCATGAAGTCGGCCTGGTCAGCGATGAGCGCTATGAGGCTTACCTGCGGAAGATGGATGATCTTTCCGCCCTGAAGGAACACCTGCATGACACCGTGTTCACCCTGGATGATGACCGGGTGCACGAATACCTCAGCGCCCAGGGCTATGATGAATATTCCCATACCGGCGTCAACGGCATGGACCTGGTCAAGCGGCCGAAGGTCACGACCCGGGAACTGCTCGAGACCATCGGCGAGGAACCGGATCCCGAGCTGTCGGCCAAGTGCGATATCGACCTCAAGTATGAGGGCTATATCTCCAAGGCCAGAAAGGAAGCCGAAAAGCTGCAGGCCATGGAACAGCAGATCCTGGGCCTGGACTTCAACTACGATGAAGTGGACAACCTGTCGCTGGAAGGGCGGCAGAAGCTGGTCAAATACAAACCTGCGACCATGGGACAGGCCTCCCGGATCTCCGGCGTCAATCCGGCTGATCTGGCGGTGCTGGCCATTGCGATCCGGCAGGGCAAAGGCAGGAGGACAAAAGAAAATGAGATATGAAGATGTAGTATCGAATGTCAATGTTTACGGGCTTGAGGAATCCGTACGCGGATCCAAGTATCCGATGGCAGTTGACCTCTCCAAGGTGGATGGCGAGATTACCGAACGGACACTGAAGCTGGCCAACGCCGTCCCCGGCAGCGGTCATGACAATTTCCTGAACGGGGTGATCGTGCAGTTTGACCTGACCTTTACGAACAAGGCCTGGGTGGAAGCGGAACGCTATCACTTCCTGGACTTTGTCTCTTCCCAGTCCACCATGCACAGAATCACCAAGTTCGATCTGGACAAGGCGTATATCGAGTACACCGATCCGCGCATCATCGAAATCATGAAGGAGAAGACAAGGGAATACAACGAGCTGCAGGATGACATCCGGCGCCTGAAGGAAGAAGGCAAGGATGTGACAACCCTGCGGGACCTGTCCGCCCAGAAGTATCTGGAAATCCTCTATTCCAATCCGGCCGGCTTCAAGCTGACCGCCCGGATGACAACCAATTACCGGCAGCTGAAGACCATCTATGTCCAGCGGCGGAATCACCGTCTGCCGGAATGGCGGGCCTTCTGCGACTGGATCCGGACCCTGCCGAACAGTGAGTTTATCGTAAGGGAAGATGAAGCTTAAAAAGATTCTTTCCTGTCTGTGCCTGCTGATCCTGTGCGGATGCAGCCAGGCTGAACAGAAAATCCCGGACAGTGTCTACGGCATGTGGTTTTCCTATCTGGATTATGAAGAGATGTTTCATGACCAGGATGAGAAGGAAATGCAGGCCGACCTGACCGCCGCGGTGGAAAATATGCAGGGCCTTGGCATTAACACGGTGTATATCCATGCCTGTGCCTTTACCGATGCTTTCTACAATTCCGCCATTTATCCCCGTACGGCAAGCCTGCCGGGGATTGACTATGATCCGCTGGCCCTGTTTGTCAGGGCCGCGCATCAGGCCGGACTGCAGGCGGAAGCCTGGATCAACCCGCTGCGGTCCGTGGCAGTCGGCGAGGAGGGGAATCTGCCGGAAGACTCACAGATCCGTATGTGGATCGA
>JAFWEA010000117.1 GCA_017543005.1 Solobacterium sp.
AGCCGATTTCGTGCGTCACGATCAGGGTTGTCATGCCGGTTGCGGACAGACTCTTGATGACTTCCAGGACTTCCTTGACCATTTCCGGATCCAGAGCGGATGTCGGTTCATCGAACAGCATGACATCGGGATCCATGGCCAAGGCTCTGACAATGGCCAGACGCTGTTTCTGACCGCCGGAGAGCTTGTTGGGATATTCATCCTTCTTGTCCAGGAGGCCGACCCGGGCCAGCAGCTCCTCCGCCCTGGCATTGGCTTCCGGTACCGGGATCTTCTTCTCCAGGGTCGGGGCCAGGGTGATGTTCTGCAGGCAGGTCATGTTCGGGAACACATTGAAATGCTGGAAGACCATGCCGATGCGCTGACGGTACTTGGCAATATCGCATTTGGGATCCGTCAGTTCCGTTCCTTCAAAGATGACCTTGCCGCCGGTGGGGGTTTCCAGCAGGTTCAGGCAGCGCAGGAAGGTGGACTTGCCGCCGCCAGACGCACCGATGATGCAGACGGTCTCGCCTTCATAGAAGGAAGTGGTGATGCCCTTAAGGACTTCCAGGTCACCGAATGCCTTTTTCAGGTTTTCAACCCGGATCATTTCTTTCTTGGTATTAACGCTCATATGCCTGCAGTCTCCTTTCGAACAGACCGACCAGTCTGGACAGGGTGAAGGTCAGCGCCAGATAGATGGATCCGGAAATCATCAGGGCCGGGATGGCCATGAAGGTAATGGACTGGACGGTGCGGAAGGAAGTGGTCAGTTCCGCCACGAAGAAGGTTGAGGACAGGGAAGCCTGCTTGATCATGCTGATGAATTCATTGCCCAGGGCCGGCAGGATATTCCGGATGGCCTGCGGCAGGATAACCTTCATCATCATATTTCTGCGGCTCAGGCCCAGGCTGAGGGCAGCTTCGGTCTGGCCGATGTCAACCGCCTGAATACCGGCCCGGATGATCTCTGCCACATAGGAGCTGGCATTGACGATCAGGGCCACGATGATGCACTGCAGATCCGAGAGTTCAAACGGCATGTACTTCGGCAGGAAGATCCAGAAGAAGTACAGCTGCAGAAGAATCGGGGTGCCCCGCAGCACTTCGATGTAAACGTTGAGAACGGCATTCAGGACTTTCAGTTTGGACATTCTGGCAATGGCGATCAGTGTGCCTACAATCGTCGCGAAGAAGACCGTGACCGCGGAGATCCACAGTGTTCCGACGAAGCCGTTCCAGTACACATAGCCGTATTTGCTCAGAATTTTCAGTATTTGCTCAAGCATTGTTTCCCCCTGGTGCGTCAGGTGACGCTGAATCTGTAATGGCAGTGAATCAGTCGTTGGAGATGCCAAGGCTCTTGGCATATTCGGAGTATTCGTCGTACCAGGCTTTGTACTGGCCGTTTTCGTTGACTTCCCGCAGGACTTCGTTGACAGCTTCGATCAGTTCGGTTTCACCCTTCGGGGCACCGATCCGGGTACCGCCGTATTTCTCATTGTCGAAGTCGAACTTGAAGCCTTCGACGATCATCATGCCGCAGTCCGGGTTGCTGTCGATGTAGAGCTGGGCATTGGTGATGGCGACAGCGGCGACATCTGCCTTGCCTTCCTGGACGGACAGGAAGGCATCAGTCATTGAGCCGACCCGCTTGAATTCCTTGTAAGCCGGAACCTGCTGGTTGCACAGTTCTTCCTGAATGGAGCCGCTCTGGGTGATCAGAATGTAATCCTTGATATCTTCCGGACCGGTGATGTCATCCTTGTTCTCTTCCCGGATCAAGAGACCGTAGCCCGGATTGTCATCCCGCATGTTGTAGCCGATGGACAGCTCCATGGCTTCGGCTCTGGTCGGGGTGTAGGCCAGGGCTGAGATGGCCAGGTCATACTTGCCTTCCGGAACCGCAGCGAGAACCTGCGAGAATTCCAGCGGGACAATCTGCAGTTCAACGCCCAGACGCTCGGCAATCAGCTTGGCCAGTTCCATGTCGGAGCCGACATACTGCTCTTCACCCGTCTTGGTCGGGTCGATGAATTCATTCGGAACAAAGTACGGCTCGGTTGCAACAGTCAGGACACCGCGGGCCTTGATCTCTTCCAGCCGGTTGGCCGGGGCCGGAGAATCGGAAGCGGCGGCAGGAGCGGAAGAGGAGCAGCCAGCCAGCATGGCGGTAAGGCCCAGGCTGAGGATGATTTTTGCAGATGTCTTTTTCATGATTCTTTCCTCCATACATGACATGGTTTTTAACAAAAGAAA
>JAFWEA010000118.1 GCA_017543005.1 Solobacterium sp.
CCGTACTCATCCGCCAGCATCTGGAACAGTTTGATGATCTCCTGTTCCGTCTCGGTATCCAGGTTGCCGGTCGGTTCATCCGCGAAGATCAGGTCCACGTTGCCGGCAATGGCACGGGCAATGGCCACTCTCTGCTGCTCACCGCCGGACAGCTTGGAAATCATGCGGTCCGCCTTGGAATTCGCAATGCCCACCATGTTCAGCAGGGCATAGGCCAGTTCCCTGTGGTTCGGCGGCAGCTGGTTGTCGGTTTCCGTCATCGCCAGCAGGATATTCTCCACCCCGGTCAGGTAATTGACCAGGTTATAGGACTGAAAGACCACCCCGATCTTGTTGCGGCGGTACTTGTACAGGCCCATCGTGTCGATGTCTTCGTCTTCGTAATACACCTTGCCGGATTCCTGCTTGTCCAGCCCGGCCATGATGCTCAGCAGGGTTGTCTTGCCGGATCCCGAAGGCCCGAGGATCGTATAGAACGTGCCGGCTTCAAATTCATAGGACAGATTCTTCAGAATCTCTCTGCGGTAACCGCCGTCCTCATATCCGTAGCAGATATTCTCCAGTTTCAGAATTGTACTCATCCCGGTCACCTCAGTTCTGTTCCAGCAGAATCTGTTTCGGATTCAGCCGCATGATCATAAACGAAGGAACAACGATCGCCACCAGCACCACGGCCGTCCCGAGCAGATAGATCTCGGCAATCAGCAGCGGGGAAATCTTGACTTCATACTGGGACAGCAGGTCATCCTGGGTCACGGTGGTAAAGTAGTCACCGTCGCCATACCAATAATAGCCGCCGTCATCCGTCACTTCGCCATACTGGGCTTCGGTGTTGGTCTGGTAATCAAGCACCACCCGGCCCACACTGCCGGCCATCAGGGAACCGCTCACCGCCGCCAGCGAGAAGCCCAGCAGCGCAATCAGGATCAGCTCCGCAAACAGCTGCAGGATGACCTTGACCTTGGAAACACCGATGGAAAGCAGCACGCCGATCTCATACTCTCTGGTCTTCAGCGTCAAGGCAGTAACCAGCGAGATGATGACGATGGCATTGATGACAACGATCCAGACGATGATGCCGGCAAAGAAGCTCAGCGTATCCAGCGGTCTGGCCAGTTTCTTGAACTGATCGTTGTTGGCATTCAGCTTCAGATATTCGCCGATATCACTTTCGTGATCCTTGATGAATTCATCCACATCCAGCGGGTCCTGCAGCAGGTAGATGACCCGGCTCGGCCTGGTGATCCCTTCCAGCTGTTCCTCCAGATCCATTTCCTGGTAGGCTTCTGGATTCTCCTTCATGTAGACTTCTTCGTACATCTTCCGCATGAGTTCCTTCATGTATTCCCCATAGGAAGTCAGCGGCATCAGGATGATGTTCTTCGGTGATTCCGACGCCCCCATCCACTGGAACCGGTCGGAGTTGGGATCCACTTCATTGGCATTGTTGAAGATACCGATGATTTCGAGTTCCTGATAGATATCGTCCGTACTGGCCCCGGCCTGTTCCAGTTCGGCTCTTTCCCACTGTCCCAGGACCGAATAGGAAATCGTGTCACCGATCCGCAGGCCGTTGGTCTCAGCCAGTTCCGAAGTAATCAGGCAGACGGGTCTGGCCTGGTCAATATCGTTCTGATCATAGAAACGGCCTTCCACAACGGTGTAGGTCTCTTCCGCCAGTTCGATCATATTCGGGAACATGTTCGCATTGATGGCAATGTTCGGTTCGATATAAGCCTGTTCATTGCCTTCTTCATCGATATAGGTGCTGCCGCCACGGTTTTCTTCATTGCCGACCGGCACATTGTCGAAGCCGTGCGAGTAAGCCATGTTGGTAATGTTGTAGTTAAATGCCTTGACCCGTTCATCCTCAGCAAGCTTCAGCGCCGCTTC
>JAFWEA010000119.1 GCA_017543005.1 Solobacterium sp.
CCGCCATCCGGCAGATCGCTTCCGAGACAGGCGTCTCCAAAAACAAGATTTACGAACTGGTGCACCAGCAGGAAAACTGACGGAGAACGGATATGTTCAGTGAATTTTATTACCAGTACAGCAGTCCGAGACTGCTGGTAGCCGCGGCAGTCATCCCGGCGCTGTTCCTGATGTATTACATCTACCGGCATGACAGAATCGAAAAGGAACCGGGCCGGCTGCTGGCCAGACTGGTCCTCTTCGGCATTCTTTCGGCGGTGACGGCCGGGCTGATCGAAGCGCTGTTTGAATACTTTGTCTTTCCCCAGATCCCGTTTTCTTCGGTGACGGCGGAAATCATTGCCCTGGCCACGATGGTCGGCCTGGCGGAAGAAGGCACAAAGCTTTTTTTCCTGAAACGGCGCACCTGGAAGAATCCGGCCTTCAATTACCGGTTTGACGGGATAGTCTATGCGGTCTTTGTATCGCTGGGCTTTGCGGCCATCGAGAATGTCATGTATGTCATGCAGTACGGTCTGGGCGTGGCATTGACCCGGGCCTTCCTGGCCGTGCCGGCCCATTTCGGCTTTGCGGTAACCATGGGAACCTTCTACGGCCGGGCGAAGGTCTGCGACGTAAGGCGGGACGGACACATGCGCAGGGTCAACCTGGCGCTGGCCTATCTCCTGCCGGTCTCCATGCATGCCTTCTATGACGCCACGGCCATGCTGAACAGCGACCTGGCGAGCAACCTGTTCCTGGCCTTTGTGGTGATCTGCTATGTGCTGATCTACCGCCGCATCAAGCGGGAAGCCAGGGAAGATACATTAATTGCCTGAGAGAGGGAAACCTCTCTTTTCCGTATAAAAAAATCACTGCCGGGCAGTGATCAGGCCGGTTCATGGATTTCCTGGGCTTTCATGATGGCCCGGATGGAAGTGAAGACGTAGCCTTTCATCTCATCGATCGGCAGCGGCTTGCCGTACAGGATCGAATCATGGCAGGTGCTGCTGATCAGCTCGATGATCATATAGATCATGATCAGGGGGTTTTCGTAGCGGACCGTGGACTCGGCAATGGCCTGGGCGAAGATGCTGGCAAAGTCGACATCGGTTTCCACATGGTCAATGAAGGCACTCTCAAAGACACCCCAGCTGAGATTCTTGTAGACAAAGCGCAGGGTGATGACATCATTTTCCAGCTGGCTGATGATGTGATCAGCCATAAAGATGATCTTGTCTTCCAGCGTGACCAGGTCTGTCTGATCCAGCGCGTTCTTGGCCCGGGTGAAGATCTCGGCTGATTTACGGGCGATAATATGATTGCGCAGGTCATATTTATCCCGGAAATAGAAATAGAATGTCCCTTTGCCGACACCGGCTTTCTCGGCGATATCAGCGATGCTGGTATGCGCGAAGCCGTCATTGGAGAACAGTTCAAAAGCGGTATGCATCAGTGCTTCCCGCTTTTTTCTTTTGTTTTCTGCAGCCTTTCCCGTCGTACTCATCGGTTCTATTTTAACGTTTTTTCAGCTGAAGGAAAGAAATAAAGTCAAAAATATTGACCAACGGTCGAAAAAGCGTTATAACGGTACAGTAAAAAATGACCAACAGTCGAAAAAAGGAGGGTGATGATATGCCGGAGAAACTTGGACAGTGGGTAATCAGATTCCGGAAAGCCATTCTGATTCTGGCCGTGGCGCTGCTGATTCCTTCCGGGCTCGGTTATCTGCATACGAAGGTCAACTATGATCTTCTGACATATCTGCCGAAAGACATCGAAACGATGCAGGGGCAGGATATCCTGAAGGAAGAGTTCGGCAGCGGCGCGTTCTCGGTGCTGATGACGGAGGGCATGTCCGCCAGGGATACGGCGGCGGTAAAGGAAAAGATCATGCAGGTGGATCATGTGAAAAACGTGATCTGGTATGATTCGGTGCTGGATCTGTCCGTACCGATGGAATTCCTGCCGGATGATGTCTATGACGCTTTCAACAGCGGCGACGCAACAATCATGTTCATTATCTTTGATGATACGACTTCGGCGGACGGCACCATCGCGGCTGTCCGTGAGATCCGCCGGATTGCCGGGGAGCAGGTATACCTCAGCGGCATGTCAGCTGTGCTGGTGGATACCGAGGACCTGTCGGAGGCAGAAGCACCGGTCTACGTCATGATGGCGGTGGCGCTGAGCTGTGTGGTGCTCATGCTGGCGATGGATTCGTTCCTGGTGCCGTTTCTGTTTCTGGCCGGCATCGGCATGGCCATTGTCTATAACCTGGGAACCAACATGTTCCTGGGCCAGATCTCCTATGTGACAAAGGCGCTGGCAGCGGTGCTGCAGCTGGGTGTCACGATGGACTACTCGATCTTCCTGTGGCACAGCTATGAGGCTCATCTGGAAGCCGGGAAAGACAAGGAAGAGGCCATGGTGCAGGCCATTGCCGAGACGTTCACCTCGATTATCGGTTCATCCGTAACAACAGTTGCCGGGTTTATCGCCCTGTGCTTCATGAGCTTTACCCTGGGACGTGACATGGGCATTGTCATGGCCAAGGGAGTGGTGCTCGGCGTGGTCAGCTGCGTTACGATCCTGCCGGCCATGATCCTGGCCTGTGACGGACTTCTGCAGAAGACAAGACATAAGGCGGTCATTCCGGATCTTGGCAGAGTCGGCCCGACCGTGACAAAACATGCGTATGCCTTCCTGGCACTGGCGCTGGTGCTGCTGGGTCCGGCGGTATACGGCTATACCCATGGCAATATCTACTACAACCTGGACAGTACGCTGCCGCGGGATCTGCCCGGCATTACGGCAAACACCATGGTGAAGGAAAAATTCGATATGACCTGCACGCATATTCTGCTGCTGGATGCGGATGTGCCGGCCAGGGAAGTACGGGCCATGGCGGATGAGATGAAACAGGAAGACGGTGTGAAGTGGGTGCTCGGTCTCAATACGATCAAGGGCCCGGCCATCCCGGATGAAATGATTCCGGATGATCTGAGAAAAGATCTGATCACCGATGACTGGCAGCTGATCCTGATCGGCTCGGAATACGATGTGGCCAGCGATGAGGTCAATGCCCAGGTGGAAAAGCTGGATGCGATCGCTGACAAATATGACAGCGGTTCGATGCTGATCGGGGAAGCACCCTGCACAAAGGATCTGATCCGGGTGACCGACCACGACTTCAGCACTGTCAGTGTGGTGTCGATCGGCATTATCTTCATCATCATTGCGGCTGTCTTCCGGTCCCTGTCGCTGCCGGTGATTCTGGTGGCGGTCATCGAATTCGGCATCATGGTGAACATGGGCATACCGGCCTTTACCGGAACGAGAATGCCGTTTGTCGCCTCGATTATCATCGGCACGATTCAGCTGGGTTCCACTGTGGACTATGCGATCCTGCTGACGACCCGCTACAGACGCGAACGGACAGCCGGGAAGGACAAGCGGACAGCGGTCACGGATGCGGTGGCGGCCAGTGCCAAATCCATTCTGGTCAGTGCCCTGTCATTCTTTGCGGCCACATTCGGGGTCGGCCTGTATTCCAATATTGATATGATCAGTTCTCTCTGCGTGCTGATGGCCCGCGGAGCGTTGATAAGCATGGTATGTGTTATCTTCCTGCTGCCGAGTCTGCTGCTGATATTTGACGGTATCATCGGCCGGACGACTCTGGCACAGAAAGGGTAAGGAGGAAAGAAAATATGAAGCGGATATGCAGAACAGCTGCGGCGCTGACAGCGATCCTGACCCTGGGGGTCAGCGGTCTGCCGGTGCATGCGGAAGAAGAAACAGAAGAGGAATCTTCCGGCAAGGAAGAGACAGTCTATGTCATAACGGATCCTTCCGGCAAGAAGAAGGAAGTCATCGTCAGCGACTGGCTGAAGGCCGGCGGCAGGAACCGGGTGGAAGACAGTTCCGATCTGCAGGATATTACCAATGTCAGCGGTGATGAGGGCTTTACCCGGGAAGAAAACGGCGGTCTGGTCTGGAATGCCGAAGGGAAGGATATTTATTATCAGGGCACCAGCAATGATGATCTGCCGGTGGAAGTAAAGATCAGCTATGAACTGGACGGACAGCCGGTCACGGCGGAAGAACTGGCCGGGAAGAGCGGTCATGTCAGAATCCGGCTGGATTATGAAAATCATACAAATGCACCGGTGACAGTCAACGGCGTCACCCGGAATGTCTGCGTGCCGTTTGTCATGGCCAGCGGCATGGAACTTTCCCCGGAGCATTTCAAAAATGTCAGAGTGACCAACGGCCGGATCATCTCCGAAGGATCGAAGACCATTGCGGCCGGGGTGGCCTTCCCGGGTCTGCGGGAAAGTCTGGAAAAGGATGCGAATCTTCGCGGGCGCCTGGATGGCATCGATATTCCGGAATACATGGAAATCGAAGCGGATGTAACGGATTTCACCATGGGCATGACCATGACCATGGCCTCCTCGGATCTGCTGTCTGACCTGGATCCGGATATCAATACCGGTGAGCTGACTGACAAGATCAATCAGCTGAAAGACGGTGCGGACCAGCTGCTGGACGGGGTCAGAACCCTCAAGGACGGCAGCGGTGAACTGCGCCAAGGCGGTAATGATCTGGCCGACGGCGCCGGGAAGCTGAAAGACGGTACGGCCAAAGTAAAAGACGGGGCAGCGGAACTGAAAGACGGCACTGCCGCCCTCAGTACCGGCAGTGAAACCCTGCAGAACGGTACGGCTGCTCTGAAGACAGGGGCGGATGCCCTGCAGGAAGGAACCGGGGCATTGAGTGAAGGAACCACGAAGGTCAATGCCGGGGCCGGCCAGCTGAAGGCAGGCACGGAAACAGCCAAGACAGCAACAGCCCAGCTGGCAGCCGGAGCCGGCCAGGTGGCTGCCGGTCTGCATACGCTGGATGACGGCATGAAGACATATGTCGCTGCGCTGGAGGGCAATGAAGAGAATCCGGGCCTGACAGCCGGTACACAGGCCGTCGCTGACGGGGCAAAACAGCTCGATGCCGGTGTGAATCAGGCGGTTGCCGGTCTGCGGCAGACCCGTGAACAGCTGCGGCAGCTGGAGAATCTGACCGGTGATGCGGAAATTTCCATGCAGATTGCCGGGGCCTATGACAATGTCGTCAAGGCAGCTGAAGATATGGCGGTCAAAAAGGCAGCCTATGATCAGGCGGTGAGCGCGGCCGGACAGGCGCAGAATAATGCGGCGCCGGCGATGAGTGCGGAGGAAGCGGCTCTGTACGAAGAGAAGATCGCTGCCCTGGAAGAAGAAAACAGCGGCCTGAGTGAAAAAAACGAAGCCCTGGAAGCACAGCTCAATGAACTGCAGAGTGAGACCCCGCAGGTGGAAGAGAGTGCGGATACAGCAGCCCTGCAGGAACAGATCGCAGCGCTGCAGGCAGAAAACAGCAGCCTGAAAGCAGCGGATGACATTCCGGCTGACAATGAAGAACTGGCGGCCCTGCAGGCCCAGGTCCAGAATCTGCAGGCGGAAAATGACAGCCTGAAAGCGGAAAAGGCTGCGGCGGATGAACAGAATGCCGCCCTGCAGGGACAGGTTCAGAGTCTGGCGGCTGAAAATGAAAGCCTGAAGGCTGAACTGGAAGCGGCCCGCAATGAAGTCAGGGTTGAATATGTGGAAGTGCCGGCGGAGGGCTGTGCAGCCGCACCGGAAGAACCGGTCCAGCAGGCCTACCGTCAGGATGGCAGCCACATCACCCTCATGGATAACGAAACAAAGACACCGGAACAGGCCGGGGCAGAACTCATGGCGGCGCAGCAGAATTTCAAAACCGCTCTGCAGACCTATGCCGGTCTGGTGGAAGCCCATCCGGACAATGCCTTCCGTTCCCAGGTACTGCTGATCGGCGGGTCGCTTGATACACTGCTTGACGGCAGTCAGGAAACCGGAACAGCCGGCCTGAGTGCCCTGCAGCAGGGATCCGCTCAGCTGGCAGCCGGAGCGGCAGCCCTGAACGAAAAGGCCGGTCAGATCGTGGCCGGAGCGAAGCAGCTTCAGGGCGGTCTGGAGACCGTGCCGGAAGGCGGCACTGTTTCCCTGCTGGATGGGGCCGACCAGGTAGCCGGCGGCCTGCAGCAGCTGGCCCAGGGGGCAGAAACCCTCGACAGCGGGGCAGCGGCCCTGCAGGAAGGCATCTCTCAGGTCAGTGACGGGGCTGAGAAAGTCAATACCGGAGCCGGACAGCTTGCAGCCGGGGCGGCTGATGTCAACAACGGTGCGGCGGCCCTGCATGAAGGCGCTGACAAACTGGACAGCGGGGCCGGTCAGCTGAAAGACGGTACAGTCGAACTGGATCAGGGAGCCGGAGAACTCGCTGACGGAGCCGGCAGACTGTCTGACGGTACAGCAAAACTGGATGACGGCGTGCAGGAGCTGTTGGATGGCATGGAGAAGTTTGAGACCGAAGGCATGGATCAGCTGGTCAGCCGGCTGGAGAACGAACTGCCGGATGCCCTGGATCAGATCCAGGCGGTGCTGAAGGCCGGGGAGGTCTACAGGAACTTCAGCGGCACAGCCGGAAACGACAATGACCGGGTCAAGTTTATCTTCCGGACGGAAGAAATCAAATAATTAGCACTCACCACTTGCAAGTGCTAAAAACCGTGCTATAACATAATTGAACAAAGGAACAGAGAAGATCCTGAACAGAATCCAAACGCTCCGTCCCCTTGCTCAGAAACATAGTTCAGATATGAACATGAAGAAGAGTAAAGGAGGAATAAACTATGTTTGCACCGAAATTGTTTACTGAGAATCTGTTTGATGACTGGGATGAATTCCCGTTCTGGAAAGGCTTCAATGACATTGACAGAAAGCTTTACGGCAGAAGGGCAGCCAGAGAGATGCTGACGGATGTCCGTGAGCATGACAATCATTACGAAGTGATCATTGATCTGCCTGGGTTCAAGAAGGATGAAATTACCATCGAACTGAAGGAAGGCAACCTGACCGTTACGGCGGTCAAGGGGCTGGACAAGGACGAGAAGGACAAGGAAGGCACCCTGATCCGGCAGGAACGCTACAGCGGCATGATGCAGAGATCGTTCTATGTCGGCGAGAATGTCAAGCATGAGGAGATCAAGGCGAAGTTCGAGAATGGTGTTCTGACCCTTGAGATACCGAAGGAAGAAACGCCGAAACTGCCGGAAAAGAAGACCATCATGATCGAAGGATAACCGGCAGAACAGGTGTCCGAAGCGGGCTGAATAAGCCCGCTTTTTCTGTGCCGGCCCGGGGTTAATTCCTTGGAAATTTCCGGTTTTTTGAACTATAATATGCCGGATTCGATTCAGGAACGGTAAAGCAATGAACAGAAATGAACGAATGACAATGATGGCGGAACTGCCGGTACCGCAGGTCCTGCTGAAGATGAGCCTGCCGATGATGATCTCCTTCTTCATCCAGGCCATGTACAATATCGTGGATTCCATGTTTGTGGCAAGAATCTCCGAAAATGCCCTGACCGCGGTCTCCCTGGCGTTTCCGATGCAGCAGATCGTGACGGCCATTGCGGTCGGTACGGCAACAGGCGTATCGGCAGTGTGGGCCAGACATATGGGTCTGGGGGAACGGGATAAGGCCGGTTCTTCCATCCGGACAATGACCGGCATGAGTCTGGCTTTTACCGTGCTGTTTATCATCCTGGGAGTGACCGTGCCGGGGCCGTTGTACCGTCTGCAGACCGATGTGGCGGAGATTGCCGAAATGGGGGCCCTGTACCTGACCATCAACTGGTGCCTGTCATGCGGCTCGATCTTCGGCAAGTACTATGAAAGACTGCTGGTGTCGGCCGGCCGGGCGACCCTGTCCATGGCGGCGATGGCTTCCGGGGCCGTATTCAATCTGATCTTTGATCCGCTGCTGATCTTCGGCCTGGGGCCGTTTCCGGAAATGGGTATTGCCGGGGCTGCCTACGCAACTGTCGGCGGGCAGATCTTTGCGGTATTTGTGGCGGTTGCCCTGAATATGAAATATAACGAAGAAGTAAAGCGGGATATGCTGAAGCCGGGCTTTGTGCCAGCGGAAGCGATGGCCATCCTGCGGGTGGGTCTGCCGTCCATCATCACGATGGGCCTGTCTTCCCTGACCAGCTTCATGATCAACCAGATCCTGCTGGTGTACTCGACGACAGCTACAGCGGTCTACGGTGTCTGGATGAAACTGCAGAACTTCTGCTATATGCCCAGCTTCGGCCTGAACAACGGCCTGGTGCCGGTGCTGTCCTATAACTACGGGATTGGCCGGAAAGACCGGATCAATGAAGCAATGAGACTTTCCGTCAGTGCCATCGGCGTCCTGATGGTTGCCCTGATGATCATTTTCGAGATTGTCCCGGGCACGGTGCTGACAATGTTCAATGCCGGTGAGATGATGCGGGAGATCGGCATGGTATGCCTGAGGGCCTGTGTGCTCTCACTGCCGTTCGGGGCGGTCTCCATGATCCTTTCCACCAGCATGCAGGCATTGGATCATGCCAGGTATTCCTTCGTGATCAATATCATGCGGCAGTGTGTGCTGCTGATCGGCAGTTTCTTCCTGCTGTCACAGCTGACCGGCAGTATCCGGATGATCTGGTTTGCCGTACCGTTTACGGAAATCGTCACCTTCTGTCTCAGCCTGCTGCTGTACAGACAGTTCAGAAAACACCTCAATATATAAAAAGACTGCCCGGAAATTCCGGGCAGTTGTCATGTTCAGAACATGCGGATCAGTTCCTGTACGGCCCTGGGGGTGTAATCCGTGTCCGGCAGGATGAAATAGAACTGGCGGATGGCAGCCGGGCTGCGGAGCTTGTAGAAACAGAGCGGGATATCCGCCGATACAACCAGGCGGTCACAGGTCAGGGTTGCCCCGTAGCCGGCGGCGGCCATGCGGTAGGCGGTTGCCAGCTGGGCCAGTGACAGGGTGATGTCCGGCGTGAAGCAGGCTTCCGCAAACATCTGCAGGGCCCGCTCATGGAGGTTGTTCCCAGAGTCCAGAATGATATACGGAAGGCTCTGGAAATCGTGCAGGTAGACTGCCGGGCAGGCATCTGTTTTATGTTTTCCGGCAATGATATCGGCAGCCGTCATGGCATAATCATGATTTTCCTCATTGATCGGATAATCCGCCGGGACCGCCAGCAGAATCTGGTCTTCAAAAGCCGGTTTATGGGCAAACTCGCGGATGACTTCATCATTGCAGTTCAATGTCAGGTCGATTTTGTGCTCCCTTAGCAGTTCGCTCAGGGCTGCGGAACTGTCTTC
>JAFWEA010000120.1 GCA_017543005.1 Solobacterium sp.
ATCAATGAGATTCCGCTGCGGTATATCGATCACATGACGCACTTCCTGATGGTCGTCATCCCGGCAGCCCTGATCCTGTACTATATCAACCGCCTGTATCACAGCGTCTGGCGCTTTGCCAGCGTCACGGAAGTCTACCGGATTGCCGTAACCTATATCATCATCGGCATTCTGACGATCTGCCTGAATTTCTTCAATTATTTCTTTATCCCCCGCAGCTGCCTGACAATCGGGTATATTTTCAGTCTGTTCTTCTGTGTGCTGATCCGGTTCTCCAACCGCTTCCTGCATTATTTCCGGGCCCGCTATGCCAGCGGTGAGGATTATGAGAATGTCCTGCTGATCGGTGCCGGCCAGGCCGCCCGTGAGATCATCCATGACATCCGCATGGGCGAGCACAGCCAGTACCGCATCCGGGCCATCGTGGATGACAGCAGGCTCAAGCAGGGCCGTGACCTGGAAGGCATCCGCATCGAGGGCGGCCGGGACGATATTCCCGACCTGGTTAAGAAATACGATATCAAGCGCATCATCTTCGCAATTACGAACATCTCTGCCCATGACCGCAGTGAGATCCTCAACATATGCAAGGATACCGGCTGCCGCCTGCAGATCATTCCGAGTCTCTACGGCTTTTATGCCGGCACGATGACCGTTGCCAAGCTGCGTGACGTCAGCCTGGAAGACCTGCTCGGCCGGGATGAAATCAAAGTCAACAACGACGAAATCATGAATTACCTGACCGGCAAGACGATCATGGTTACCGGGGCCGGCGGTTCCATCGGCTCCGAACTGTCCCGTCAGATCGCCGCCGCCTCCCCGAAGCAGCTGATCCTGTTTGATATCTATGAAAATACAACCTATGAAATCCAGCTGGAACTGAAGAAGAATTACCCGCACATGGACCTCGTGGTGCTGATCGGCAGCGTCACGGACGAGGACCGGGTCCGCAGCATCCTGATGCAATACCGGCCCCAGATCATCTACCACGCGGCGGCCCACAAGCATGTCCCGCTCATGGAAGACAGTCCCAACGAAGCCATCAAAAACAATACCCTGGGTACATATACCATGGCGAGACTTGCGGATGAAGCCGGCGTGGAGCACTTCCTGCTGATCAGCACAGACAAAGCCGTCAACCCGACGAATATCATGGGTGCTTCCAAGCGGCTGTGCGAGATGATCATTCAGATGATGGCCAGAAAGAGCAGCACCACCATTTACTCCGCTGTCCGGTTCGGCAATGTGCTCGGCTCCAACGGCAGCGTCATCCCGCTGTTCAAGAAACAGATCGCCGAAGGCGGTCCGGTTACCGTAACCGACAAGGATATCATCCGCTATTTCATGACCATTCCGGAAGCCGTCTCACTGGTCCTGCAGGCAAGTTATTATGCCCGGGGCGGCGAAATCTTTGTGCTGGACATGGGCAAGCCGGTCAAGATTGATGACATGGCCAGAAACCTGATCCGGCTGTCCGGATATGAGCCCGACAAGGATATCCAGATCGTCTATACCGGTCTGCGGCCCGGAGAGAAACTCTATGAGGAACTGCTCATGGATGAAGAAGGCATGCAGAAAACCGGAAATGATCTGATCTATATCGGTCATCCGATATCATTTGATGATGCCGTATTTGAGCATGACCTGGAAACCCTGCAGGAAATGTCATATCAGAATGCCGAAGATATTGAACAGATCGTTGCCGGAATTGTTCC
Organism: Solobacterium sp.; assembly: GCA_017543005.1. GTDB lineage: Bacteria > Bacillota_I > Bacilli_A > Erysipelotrichales > Erysipelotrichaceae > Bulleidia. The sequence goes on from JAFWEA010000120.1 coordinate 1,716, forward strand.
TACCTACCATCCGGCCAGAAACGGAGAACGGGCATGACTGCCGCCTTCGCTGTTAATAGCAGCCCTCTGCATAACTGCAGTGCGGCTGAATTCTGCACCTATGGCCTGCCGCTGCGGCAGGACCCGGCAGCTTCGCGCAGAATTCTATTTGTCGGCAAAAACAGTTATATCGGCAGTCATCTGCAGCAGTATCTGGGAGAAGAAAACTATACTCTGGACGAACTGAATGCCCGGGGGCTGGTACCGGCTGCATCCATGTTCTATGGCTGGGATACGGTTGTATTCCTGGCGGCCATCGTACATCAGAAAGAAACAGCGGAAAACCGGGAACTGTATTACGCAGTTAACCGCGACCTGGCCATAAAGACAGCAGAAGCAGCAAAAGAAGCCGGAGTCAGGCACTTCATCATCATGAGCACAATGTCTGTCTACGGCGTTGAAACCGGGACTATCACAAAAGCCACAAAAGCGGCGCCGGTCACTCACTATGGGTCTTCCAAACAGCAGGCCGATGAAATCATCTGGGCCATGCGTGATGATAACTTCATGGTTACCATTCTGCGGCCCCCGATGGTCTACGGGAAGGGCTGCCACGGCAATTACCAGCTGCTGCGCAGTTTTGTCCTTTCCTCTCCGGTGTTCCCTGCCTATGAAAACCGCCGCAGCATGATTTTTATCGAAAATCTCTGCACTTTTATGAAGGAAATCATCGATCTCGGCCGGGAGGGTGTCTTCTTTCCGCAGGACAGTGAATACGTATGCACCAGTGAACTGGTCCGGCACATCGCTGCGGAAAACAATCACCGGATCATCATGACCAGAATCTTCAATCCGCTGATCCGGCTGTTCCGGACGGCCGTCATAAAAAAGGTATTCGGTTCACTGACCTATGAACAGACGGAACCGGTCAGTGCATATTCTTTCAAGGAAGCGATCCGCCTGACCGAACGGCAGTAAACGAAAAAACAATTCTCTGTCCTGAGAATTGTTTTTGTTATTCGGGACAGACTGACGGGATTTTCACAGAACCAGGCGGATCAGCCGGCAGAGATTCCTGTAGCCCAGCACGCTGCAGGCCATATGCAGCAGCCTGACTTTGCGGCTGGTTCCGCTGTATTTCATGATGTTCTTATATCCGGCCAGTTCATTGATGCACGCCGTCGGCACTTCCTCAGCCCTGGCCTGCCAGACAAAAAACGTCGCAAACTGGAAGGCCGTATAGATCTGCAGGAATCTCTTCTGATCACCTTCTGTCTGTTCACACAGCCGCAGACAGGCCATGATATTGTCTTTTCTGTCGGTACAGTGCTTTTCGCTGTAACTGTAGCGGGAAGATCCTTCCCGCTGCCGGTACATGTAGAAATTCTCATTGACATAGTCGAATGACCGGGCTGCCAGCAGGAGTTCCGCTGACCAGGCCACATCTTCTGAGTGCACTCCCTCCGCAAAAGTCAGGCCGTCCGCAAAGATGCGCCGGGCAATGATCTTGTTGCAGGGACTGGCAATGTACAGTCCGCGCTCAAACAGATAGCTCAGCTGATCTTCCCGCTTTTCCAGAGCCGGCATATCACCGGCCGTAAAATACGGTTCCTGACGGTTTTCCTTCTCCCAGTATTTGACATAAGAAAAGTTCAGCAGCTCAGCGCCTGTTTTTTCAAGTCTTTCAGCCAGACGCTCCAGGGCCCCGCTGTCAGCCCAGAAATCATCCCCGTCCAGAAAGATGATATAGTCCCCGGCTGCCTGCCGGACGCCTGTATTGCGGGCTGTCGCCTGCCCGTCGTGCAGGTTTTCAATCACGGTTACCCGATCATCCGCGGCGGCTATATCCCGGCAGACGGAGACGGATGCGTCCTGTGAGCCATCATCCACCACGATCAGTTCCAGATCCCGGTATGTCTGATTCAGGACGCTTTCCAGGCACTGCCGGATATACTTTTCCAGGTTATACACCGGTACAATTACACTGATTTTCATCTGTCATTCTCCGGGACAAGCCCATAGATTTCCTTCATGATCTGCATGACATTGGCAATATCGTATTCCTTCATGCCCTGCTGTGCCTTCTCTCCGGCGGCAGCTGCTTCTTCCGGTGATGAGAGCACCTGCAGGATCCGGGCGGAAAGACTGTCCCTGTCCTTCCGGATCAGCCAGCCGTTTTCCCCGTTCCGGATCAGGTCATGATTGCCGCGGATATCCGAGGCGATGACCGGCCGGCCCGCCGCCATGGCTTCCATGACCGCCACCGGGAGACCCTCCTGTCTGGACATGAAGACAAAGAGATCCGCAGCCTGCAGGATTTCCTGCACATCATAACGGAAGCCAAGCAGGTGCACATGGCCGCTGACCCCCAGTTCCTCCGCCAGTTTCTCAAGATATTCCTTCAGGGCCCCGTTGCCGCAGACCAGATAATGCATGCGGGCAAATAACGGTTCATCCTTCAGTTCGGCAAGGGCTCTGATTACTGCCTCATGATTCTTTCTGACGGTCATCTCACCGACCGACAGCAGCACCAGATCATCCGGCGCAAGCCCCAGTTCCTGTTTTTTCCTGGCGGCATCCACGGTAATCCCGGCAAACTTTTCCGTATCAATGCCGATCCCCGGGATCAGTTTGACATCACAGCGGTTGAAGGCCTTTGCCCGGTCATAATCTTCTTTGTTGATGGTAATCAGCACATCCGTGTCCTTGGCAAAATGCTTCTCCACCGGATAATACAGCAGCCAGTTCTTCAGCGGGGCGCCGGTAAAGAAATGAAATCCGTGCGCAGTATAGTAAACTTTCGCCCCGTTCTTCCTGGCCTTACGCGCTGCCATCCGGCCGATCACACCGCCGACCGGTGTATTGCAGTGAATGATATCGAACTGTTCCCGGTCAATAATCTCTTCCAGCTGCTTCAGGGCTTTCATATTGTCACTGCTGAAAGGACTTCTGGCAAACGGTACATCGTAATAGTGATCACAGTACGGAATGACACATTCTTCCCCTGCGTCATAGTCATTCTTTGCGGCCACGGCAGTTTCCCAGCCCAGTTCCTTCATCATCCGGATATACGGCAGATGAAATACAGCAATATGAATCTTTACAACAGTTGCGACAAACAGAATTTTCGGCATGAGCGTTCCTCTTGTTTCTAACCTATTCTACCCGAATCAATGCCAAACATAAAGAAACCGGTGCAAAATCACCGGCTGTATGCATTATTTGAAATTATCCCAATGCCTGTCCTTTTCGCTCAGCTGCAGTGGTGTGCCGTCTTCCAGGGTATATGTACCGCTTTCATTCATTATCACTGAGGGCCACGCGATCTTCAGACCAGGCGCATTCCAGGCAATACCGCCCTCATCATCAGGATGCCAGTAATCCGTCTCCTTGTAGGCAAACAGTGCCCTGTCACTCAGGACCAGATAGCCATGAGCGAATCCTTTGTCTATATACATCATTTTCCGGTTTTTTGAAGACAGTATCTCACCGTGCCACTTTCCGTATGTAGGACTGTCCCGGCGGATATCAACCGCAACATCAAAAACTTTTCCCTCCAGAACACTGATCAGTTTTCCCTGAGGATAGCGGATCTGATAATGGAGCCCGCGCAGTACACCTTTTTCCGACATGGCCAGATTATCCTGAACAAAATGCAGATCCAGACCCGCCTCAATCATTTCCCGCTGATTGTATGTTTCCATGAAGAATCCGCGGCTGTCTCCATGAACTGTCGGTTCGATAAGAAACAACCCTTCAATTTCTGTTCCTGTCACTTTGATCTGTGCCATTGTTTTCTGCCTCCAGTACATTCAGGTACCGGATCAGGGCATTGCGCCAGTGCGGGAGTAATAGAAACCCGTTCTGCATGAGTCTGCTCTGATCCAGCCGGCTGTTCAGCGGCCGCCTTGCGGCAGCCCCGTATGTGTCTGTCGAAACCGGAAGCACTTCCGTCTTGCTGTGTGTAAGAGCCATGATTTCCCGGGCGAAGTCATACCAGGAGAGGTAATCCCCGGAGTTTGTTGCGTGATAGTATCCGTACCGGTCTGTTTCGATCATATCAGCCAGCAGGACACTGAGATCCGGCGCATAGGTCGGCCTGCCAATCTGATCACAGACCACCTTGATGACATCACGTTTACGGCCAAGATCTGCCATCGTTCTGACATAATTCTTTCCGTGCGGCCCGAATACCCATGATGTGCGGACAATGAAATGTTTTTTCAGCTTTCTGACCGCCTCTTCGCCGGCAAGTTTTGAAGCCCCGTAGACATTCAGCGGGGCAAAGCACCGGTCATCGGGCTGCCAGGGCTCACTGCCGCTGCCATCAAAAACATAGTCTGTACTGAGATACAGCATGGGGATGTTTAAAGCCGCACAAGCTTTGGCAATATTTCCGGTTGCTTCACTGTTGACCGCATATACCGTGTCCCTGTTCGCCGGCTCCTCCGCCGCATCCACAGCCGTCCAGGCAGCACAGTGCATGACCGCCTCCGGTTTCTCATCCAGAATCATTTTCCTGACTCTGTCATGCTCCGTGATATCCATACGCAGTATCCTGTATTCCTTATAATCATTCGGTACAGTTCGGTCTGTTCCAATGACTGTGTATCCCCTGCCTGTCAGCTCACGCATCAATTCAGCTCCGACCTGTCCGGCGGCACCTGTCACAAGGATCTTCATATCTTATCTGCTATCCTTTCATTCCCCCAGATATCGCTCAATCAGTCCGGGAATACCGGCGGATGAGAAATCACCGCGGTAATGATATTCCACCGGTGTTCTGTCCTTCAGCCAGTTCACATCAATCTCTTCCGGCCGGCTGAAATACCGCATGAACCGGTCGTCATAATATGGCAAAGAAGTCAGATTCGGATTATTGGAAAGCAGTTTTCTGTTCATGACCACTGCCTCAAAATAACGGGCTGAGTTGAAGTGCTGATTTTCCTTTAATACCTCCAGAATACAATTCCCTGCCGCTTCCCGGCAGATCATGTCATCGTACGGAATATAATCTGACCGATATTCAATGCCGTCATTCTGATCCGGCCAGTTGGTAATCACGAAATCACAGTCAACCCCCTGCCTGTTCAGATATGAATAAATACTCTGTATTTTCGGCACCCGGGTATCCTGTTTCTGCGCTCCGCCAAGGTAGACAAGATCCCTTGCCGCCTCAGGAATCGAACCTGCTTTCAATACTTCCGGCAGGGAAAAGTATTTCAGTTCCAGATTTTTGAAACCATATTCGTCACAGTCTTCCTGATTAAATGAGAGAACCAGGTCCCATGGCCAGTTCAGAATCAACGGCCGGCCCACCATCAGGTTTCTGGCATTGGCGTGCATGGCATCCAGAACCACCAATACAAACCGGCCCTGCGGGTAGTGCCGGCGGATCTTATTCAGTACATCTTCATTGATGAATGCCAGAGCTTCATTGACAAAAATAAAATTGGTCTGCTCATCCGCAAACTGATTGATTCTGTCCATGGAGAACCACAAGGCCTGTCCGGGCAGATGAATATGCCTGCGGATCCGCTGACTGGTATGAGCCAGGCGGATAAACTCAACAACCCTGTTTTTCCGAGGAACATTCACATCAACATCCAATGTTTCCGGAAGATCGAGCAGATCGTTAAACAGATTCTTTGCCGCAGATCCGTATTTATTGAACACTATGTTTTTCATGCATAACCTATATGTTATTATCCACCATCAAATCATGCATGAAAAATAAAAAAGTTATACGGTTTGCGTATAACTTTTCATGATGCTCTTCAGAAAGAAACGATTTCACCTTCAGCAGAACCGCTGATCCCGCCGGCATTTGCTTCATCGGTATCGATGTGCATGGCCAGGGCATACTTGTCGCTGACGCGGACAACCGTGTCACCGAAGACAACGGAACGCTCCGGTGTCTCGATCTTGACAGCCACGATCTGGCCGTTTTCAACACCGTACTTCTCAGCATCTGCCGGAGTCATATGGATATGACGCTTGGCTGCGATGATGCCTCTGTCGATGGCCTTTTCACCGGCCGGGCCAACCATGGTGACACCGCCCTCTGTGCCGTCCAGAACACCGGACTCACGAATCAGAGCCTTGACACCGAGCTGGCGTGCTTCGGTCAGAGAAACTTCAATCTGTGTTTCATTGCGCAGCGGTCCGAGGACTCTGAGCTTCATCTCGCCCTTCGGGCCCTTCAGAATAACCTGCTCTTCGCTGGCGAACTGTTCCGGCTGCGAAAGCATTTTCTTGACATGCAGTTCAGAGCCTGCTCCGAAGAGAATGTCCATA
>JAFWEA010000121.1 GCA_017543005.1 Solobacterium sp.
CAGCTGGCGTTCGAAGATATCCGCCGGATCATAGGTATCGGCGATCATGTGTCCGGGATACTTTGTGGCCAGATAATAACTGTCGCGCGGATACTTCTGCAGCACCCGGCCCATGACAGTTTCCGAGCGGTTGTTCATGTACGGCCAGGCCGTGTCGATGTAGTTTACGCCATGGCTCAGGGCGTAATCCGTCATTTCAGCCACCAGGTCCTCATTGATGGACTGGTCTTCCTTCAGGGGCAGACGCATGGTGCCGAACCCCAGCATGGAAAGCTTCAGATCCTTAAAATCTCTGTAAATCATTGTCCTACCTCCGTTTTTACTGATTAAATATATTATAACAAACCGATACTTCGCAGACATCGGCCGGCAGGGCTGCATTCAACAGGGAACAGGAGGAACGCATGGCATATTTCGGACAGTTTTATCTGGATGAAGAAAAAGATATCATCGTTGATCTGGACATGGATCAGGGAGAACTTTCCTATACGCTGAAAACCCCGAACCATCACTCCGGCAACCTGATCACAAACCTGGCAAAACTGTGTGACCTGCCGTTAAGCGAAGACGAAAACGGCCTGAAAGTGATCCGCGGCAGCGTGCCGTGCTACATCGACGCACAGAACCGGGAAATCTATATCTTCCGGCTCGGCGGCACGAAGACTGCCAATATTTTCCCGGACGGGACAATCGAGATGAAAGCCTCGATCCCGGCCATATCCAAGACCCTGATGAGTCAGACCAAGGACTATCAGCTCGATATCCAGCGAACCATCATCAAGAGTTATATTCCCCGGGAATACAAGTTTCGCACTGACCTGCATACCCACATGAATGCCAACCTGCGGCCGGATATCCTGATTGCCCTGGGCATTTATCATCAGATCAACTATCCCCTGTACTATGTGCGCAAGCTGGGGTTAAGGCTGAGTGCGGTGCAGGAAGAGGAAATGACGAAACTGCGGGAACGGACGGCCCTGCAGTTTGCGGACAGTGAACTGACCGGCAAGTATCTGGACCGGAAGATCAATGACAATACATATATCAATTTTGCCGCCCTGATCCTGCAGAACCTTGACAATGCGGCTTACAATATCCCGCTGATCCGGACTTCTCTGGCGATTCTGAAGGACGGCCAGGCAGTCTTTACGAATCTGGAAAAGGTTTATCTGTACCGGTATGTCTTCACCAAGGGCGTGCCCCATGAACATCCCATTGAACTGCAGGATATCGCCAGGATACCCGACAAAGATATCGCGGCAGCGGTCGGACGGATGCAGGCAGATCATGACGGCGTCTATGCGGGCAATACGCTGTTCCAGGACAAGCTGCTGTGGACCGCCCGGGGCTACCGGCGCCAGGGCATCGATTATGCCGAGATCAGCGATACCACCTTGGTGAAGCGGCATCAGGCTGTGGAAATGCTCAGGCAGGTCCATGCGGTCATGCCGAAGATCGAGCAGGAAACCGGCGTCCTGCTGCGCTTCCTGGCGGCGATCCGCCGCATCCCGCTGACCATCGTAAGGGACAATGTCACCGCCGCTGACTACCTGGAGGAGAACATCCGGGTGCTGCGGGGACTGGCAAAGGATCCGTATGTGGCCGGGGCGGACATCGTCGGCGAAGAAATCAACAGCATCCTCGAACTGCGGCCGGTCATCAGTGAACTGGTCAAGATCGCGGCGGCAGATCATTCGTTTGTCATCCGCATCCATGCCGGGGAAAACGACAGCATGAAGGACAATGTGGCCAACAGTATCCGCTGTGTGAAAGAGGCGCTGGCAGAGGGTCAGCCGATGCCGAAGGTGCGCATCGGGCACGGGCTTTACACCGCTTCCCTGAACAGTGCGAAGGGTCATCAGCTGATCCGGGATCTGAAGGAAGGCAATGCCGTACTGGAATTCCAGATCACTTCCAATGTCCGGCTCAATAATTTGAACAATCTGAAGAAGCATCCGCTGAAGCAGTATCTGCAGGCCGGCATCCGCTGTGTGCAGGGCACCGACGGCGGGGCGCTGTACGGGACGGCAAGCATGGATGAACAGCTGGCCCTGGAGAAACTGCTGGCATTAAGTCGGGAGGATCTTCTCAAAATGCGGCAGACCGAATCAGAAATCCTGAGGGAAAGCCGGCAGGCCTTTGCGGAAAAACAGGAAAAGTTTGCGGCCCTGCTGGAAGAGATGTCCTTTGCCGAAGCGCTGGCGGCCGAAGAAAAAAGCGGCACAGCGAACCGGCCGGCAGCGGGAAACAGACGCCTTGAGGCGATGCGGGAACTGTCCGGGCAGGTGCACGACATGCCCTGGAACCGGTTTCCGGTCGTGGTGGCCGGCGGCAGTTTCAACAACGAGGGCAGACGCACCCGCATGAGTGCGGCGGGCCGGGCTGTGGTGGACGCGCTGCTGCAGCTGGATCCGGAAGAAGTCTTCTTCATCATCGGGCACACCCTTTCCGGCTATGAAAAGTATCTGCTGGAACACAACGATAAAGGCTTCCGCATCTTTGCGATTGTACCGGCGGAACTGAAGCCGGAGGAAGTCAGCCGCCTGAAGCGGGCCGGGGTGGAGATCCGGGTAGCCATAGAAGCTTCGCCGATGGGCCTGTACAAGAGTTTCAATTATGAGATCTTTGAACGGCGGCCGTTTGTGCTGGCCGCCCTGGACGGCAACTCGGCCGGAGCCAACCTGATGCAGGAAGCCCGCAACAGCAAGGGTCACGGGCGGATCTTTGTCAATCCGGGCTGTGCCCCGCTGATGACCAAGGCAGCCTCCCTGCGCGGCTATGTCACGGTGCTGGATGATCCGGAACAGATGGCAGAAGAAATCCGGCAGATCGTGTCGGATCCGGCTTCTCTGGGCCGGCTGAAACCATAGAAAAACAGAAGAATCCATGTATAATAATAGAGTTATTGTATAAAAGGAGATTCCGTTTCATGTTACGTAGATATGTTGCAGGGTTCATCGCCATGCGG
>JAFWEA010000122.1 GCA_017543005.1 Solobacterium sp.
AAAACCGCATAAATATGCGGTTTTTTCAATGTCTATGTATTCAGTTGGGTCATTTTTGGGTCATTTTTTTCAAAAATACAGCAGATTTGCTAACCGTAACCCTATCCATAACCATATCTCTAACTCTAACTATAACCCTAATAGATGATGATATAGGTCAATTGGACCGGTCAAATTGATTGATCAGTTCCTCCAGCTCAAATTTCTCATCTATACAATCATACGGACTTGAGTATCCAGCAGATTGCTCAGAGAATCGGTGATAGCATTAACTTACAAATCAAGTTGGCTTCTTAAGAAATTTGTCATTCTTTTAAACGCATCTCTTGCCACATCATCTGCTCGCTCAGACGCAACAAAACAATGCGGCATCTGAAGATTCTGTTCTGCTAATGGATCGATCAATATATGCGTTACTCCGTTTTCATTCAAAGCCGCGTCCATGTCTCGCATATCCACGTAATACTCGCTGCCAAGAAGTACTGCAGCAGGATAATCGGAAGTGACCCACTGGATATTATTGTAATTCTTTACCTCTTCACGGCTCAAAAAGATCGATCCCTTTACATAATTCCCGACAAGTATTTTTGTTCCTAAGGAGAATTTATCATATGCAAGCGGCGCATCATCCAGAACCACTGCTTTTATCTGACGCGGTTTCAGCACAGGGGTAATACCCAAGGCTTCCGCATATTCCTGATTGGTAATCATACTTCCAAGCTGGCTTGTCATAATCGCTCCTGCAGATGAGCCCATAATGACAACATTGTTCATATCGAGGTGATACTCTTCCGCATGGTCCATCAGAAACTGAAATGCTTCATTTGCCTGCGCAAGTGGTGCAGGGAAATGATATTCGGGAACCAGGACATAATCGATGTTGACAAGGTTAAACCCTTCGGCACAGATATCATCCAACAGCGCTGTCGCATCGCTTCCGGCAAGGGGATCGCCTATACTCTTACTGCCGCCAAAGAATCCGCCTCCGTGGAAATAGATAAATGTCGGATAGGATTCATCTCTGTTCTTACTTGGATAAGTAATATCAAGATAACTGTTTGGATAGTTTTCAGAGTACCTGATTTCAGTAATGATATACTGGCCGTTATCCTTTATACCTTCCATTGGCTCGCCAAGTGGTTCATAGGTATTGATGGTGTTAACCGTACCGGCGGATATCTTCTGGATCGCGCCAACAATGATTTGCGTATGCGTCATAAGAATCAGCGCAGCTGCCGCCGGAACAGCCAGTAAGATCGCTAGAATTATCAATAAAATGTGTTTCTTTTTCGTTCTTTTTCCATTCATTTGTTTATCTTCACATCCTTCCAGTTACTGTTATGGAGGATCTCAGCATCTTCGCCGATAAAGACTGAAGAAGCCTCTTTGTCATCGCAAAGCTGCCACAGCATCCAGGCTGTCATGTATCCGTCACTACGGACGAGCATATCCTCATGCTCGGCACCATTTGCTCTGGCACGGACCTTAAGTACATCGTCACTGATTACATCATAGTTTTCAATCAGAGAAGCAAGCGGGGCAACTCCGGCATATTCCTTTGTCATATCTGCCACGCCCTTATCATCGGTCTCTCCGGTTCCTGCCGTCATAAAGTAAGGGATACTGATTTTGGAAACATCATATTTCCATCCCATATTTGAGGCAAGCAGCGGATAGGCTGCGCTTCCGGTAAATATCGTTTTATACAATTTTCCGTTATCATACATTGTCACTGCGGCCAAAGCACCGGCTCCTCCCTGTGAGAATCCGATGATTCCAATGTTTTCTGTGTCGAGTCTGCCATTCAGCATGTGATCCTGAGGAAGATTCAGAAGATAGTCGAGCATAACAGATGTTGTTTCTCCGGTTCCTGCCTGAGGGTCTTCATTGCCAACCACAATGAATCCCCATGATGCAAGTCTCCTGAACCATGGCTCATATTTGAATGCGGGCGTTCCGCTTGCATTAACGACAACAATTACGGGATACCTGCGATTATTGTCTGCCAGTTCTGCAGGAAACCAGAATCGCACTTTTTTGATTCCAGAATTTTCTGATGGATCTGCGCAGAAAACCACTTCATATTCACCAGCCTGCGAATATTTCAATTCGAGAGGAGCAGAAGACGAAAAATCCTTGAAATAATCGTCCTTGACGGAAGGTTTCTTCGATTCTATAAACCCCTTTATTACGAAAACAACTATGACAGCTGCTATACCTAAGCCAATTCCTCTAATGATCTTCATAATCGCCTCCTTGACAATTTGATGTAACATATGTATCATCGTTTTAACGCCGATACAAGTGTTTCATCGGAAATGATACATTGGAGGGAGGTTTGTTTCATCGAATGAACATGAATAACGAGCAGAAAAACACCTACGTAAAAAAACAGATCACTGCCACACTGATCGATCTTCTGAAAAAAAAGTCCCTCTCGGAAATTTCCATCAGTGAACTTACAGATAAAGCCGGTATTGGCCGTGTTTCCTTCTATCGTAACTACCAGAGCAAAGAAGATATTTTGAAAGAGGAGTCAAATCGACTCATCAAGGAATGGGGCAAACTTTACGAGTCAAACCCAGAATCGGCGCCAGAGACTCTGTTTCCATCATTGTTCGACTTCTATCGGGATCACAGAGAGTTTTACACTACTCTGTATAACGCCGGAATGTCTTCAATCATGATGGAAACAATCGTAGGTACAATACAAATCACGCCTGATATGAATAACCTTGAAGCATATATCAAATCTTTCTGGGCATATGGTATTTACGGATGGCTGCTTGAATGGATCAAACGCGGCATGCCGGAAAGCGGAAAAGAATTAAGTTTTCTTTTTTCCATGGCTCATAAAACCTAGGAGAGAATGGCTGAAATCAGACACTCATCTATTGAAACAATATCTGTATATTCAGTTTGGTTCTTTTCAAAAATACATCAGAATTGCCAGGTGTAATTTGATTGAGTCATTTTCGACAATTATAAGGCATAATCATATATACGAGGGGCCACGGATGAACAGGAAGATTGAAAGAATAATCAGTGATTTTAGCGGCGAACCCGTAACGGTGATCAAAAAACTGTCCGGAGGGATCTCCTTCAGCACATATAAAGTGTTGACCGAATCGGGAAAGGCTTATGTCTTCAGATACGGAGAGGACTATGTTAATTCGGGCGGAAGACATATCGACATCGCCCAGACCTTCCGCAGAGAGAAGTTTTTCTTTGATACGGTTTCGGACAGACTGCAGATCAAGGTTCCGCATATATATTTAATCGATGATTCCCGAACACGCTTTGACTATGTTTATGAGATATATGATTTTATAACGGGCCATTCTCTGGAAGAACTGGGGAATGATGCCGCCGATGCCGTATATTTCCAGGTCGGAAAAGCCGTTGCGCAGATCAACATGACCGAATTGAGCAATAGCTGCCATACGGAGGACTGGGGCACCTTCTTTTCGCTCAGGCTCATGGAAAGGCTGATCCCGCTGGTAAAAGACGGACTGTTCAGTGAAGATGAGATAAATGTGATCTGCCCGTTCTTCAAAAAACTCGATTACCCCGCCGCCAAGGCTTTTCTTCATCTGGACATAAGGAAAGGCAACATACTGTATGATAAGCACACCGGGACGATCGGACTGATAGATGCCGAAAATGCCGAGTTCGGAGATCCCCTGTTTGAAATTGCCCGGATCGATGTATACAGCGAGATGAAAGACGCGTTCTACGCAGGATACCTGGAAGAAATGAATCTTGAAAGGATAGACCGGAGTTCCATCAGATATCACGGCTACGAGCTTGAATCACTTGCTTTTCTGACGAATGTATTCATCCACGAGATCGATGCGGATAATGAAACAGTCGAAAGCATGATAAGCCGAACCCTTCGGTTGAAAAACAAGCTGTTAAGCATGATTCAAGCGACATCATCAACCAAAGAAACCGCATGAATATGCGGTTTCTTCATGTTTATCGTTTCCTTTTAATACTATTTTGACTCTGTATTCCGAAAACATCTGCCGTTTCCCGTTTATATCAGTTCAAATAAACGGAACCCGACCGCCAGCCAGAACAGCCAGCCGATTCCGTAAAGGAAGGCATGCTTGGGCTCGGTATGGATCGCAATGAATTCACGGATCAGGGCGCTCGGCCAGAAATAGAGGGCCACCCGGCTGCCGATGCCCGTGCATTTGAGACCGATTTTCCGGCAGTTGCGCAGAGCCCGGTAAACATGGTAGTTGCCGGTCACCAGGGCAGTATACTTTCTTCCCTCAATTCCGTCGAGAATCTTCTTGGAGTTTCGCAGGTTTTCAAAGGTATTCTCTGACTGATCTTCCAGCAGAATGTCCTTTTCCGGGATGCCGCGCTCCAGCAGGTACTGCTTCATTGCGGCAGCTTCGGAGACAGTTTCATCATCCCCCTGCCCGCCGGAAGGAATCAGCACAGGCGGGGTCGGATCACGCCGGTAAACTTCGACCGCTTTGTCCAGCCGGTCCTTGAGCAGACGGGACAGCCGGTTTCCTTCAAGCAGTCCGGCGCCCAGGATAATGACGTAGTCAAAGTCTCTTTTCCGCGGGATGATCTGCAGGAAGACCGAATAGATCATGAAGATCAAAAACGCCATTGATCCGTATATGACCGAAATGCTTATAAACGCAATGATACGGCGCACCAGCAGCCGGGAGGTTTCCGGGATCATGGCCGGATCACCGTAGGAGTATATAAGAACCCAGGCAAAGGTCGCGATCTCACCGATCAGGATCAGGATGCCCAGCACCAGCGACAGCATATGTGCGAGACGCCGCCCTTCCCTGCGGATCATGACGCGGCCGTTATGAATCAGAAAGAAAGGAATGATCAGCAAGGTGGTAAAAATCACTGCGCCGATCATGGCTGTGACTCTGAAACGGTTCTCCCCGGACAGGGCTATGGTAAAGGGGATCAGGGAAATCAGGGCCAGAAACAAAAGATTGCAGTTGCGGTATCTGCTTCTGTCCTTATGAAATGAGTAGGCAAACAGCCCGCTCATGACAAGCCATATGAGTCCGGTAAAGATAATCTCATTCACTGTGTATTCTCCCCTTTCCTGCCATGCTCCGCTATCGGGTCACAGCCGGATCGTCAGTACATTCAAACCAAGCAGATTCTGATAGGTGATCTTCCGGGCCAGGCCGTAGATCATCCGGATGCCGATGTTCTTTGTGATATCTTCCGGATCAACGATGCGGCTGCGTTCCTCGGGATCAAACGGCCTGCAGTCATCCCGGATCCGCAGAATCAGATCATTGTCCTTGCGTACGACACGCATATTCACTGCGTGTTTTCTGTGATCCATATGGAAGCCGTGTTCCACGACGTTGCCGGCCATTTCTTCCATGGCCAGCCCGGCCAGGGATGATTTCTTCTGATCAAAGCCCCGGCTGCGGCAGAAAGCCTCCACCTGCCGGGAAACGCTGACCACTTCTTCCATACTGACAGCACTGAGATCCAGCCGGTCACCGTCTGCTGTGCCAAACGAATCCGGCAGATCCAGAACCTCTTCAGGTGTTTTCGGGATGCGGTGACGGCGCACCCAGGCAATGCCGAAGATAACCGGCAGCAGGCAGATGCCGTTGAGTATATTGGCCGCATAAACTCCTTTCATTCCCATGAACGGAATCAGCAGCGCCGAGAAGCCAGCCACGAACACAACCCCGTCCAGCAGCGAAAGAAGATGCACCGGCAGCTGTTTTTTGAAGATCTGATTCAGACCGACAAAATGCATGAAGATAACTGACAGCGGCATGCAGATGGGCAGCATCCGGAATCCCTGTACAGTCAATTGATAGACCGGGGCGGAAACATCCCGGTAATACAGGCGGGTCAGCGGCACGGCACTCAGCACCAGCCCGGCACTGACAACCGCCATCAGCGGGACAAAACGCAGGATCATGTTTTTCATGACAGCGACCAGTGTTTCCCGGTCTTCTTCCCCGGCGGCCACACTCATCAGCATGCGCGATACGGCAATCATGCCGCCCGGGATCGCCCAGAATACCGCCAGCAGTGTATTCACCGTGGCAAAGGCAGACAGGCCGGCATTGCCGACATACTGCAGGATGAGCCCGTTCAGGATGACCCCGCGCAGGGCCTGCCAGCAATTGCTTAAGGAACCGGCCGCCCCTACCTTGAAAATATCAAGCGCATCATGCGCCCGCATCTTCCGGCGGAACTTCATCATCGATCTGCCGGACAGGAAATACTGCGCCTGTACAAACAGCAGCAGCCAGGTGGAAAGTGAAACAGACAGGGCCAGGCCCAGCGTACCGATCCGCATGACGGCAATCAGCAGATAATGCAGTCCCAGGCTGGCCGCAATCTGTACAGCAAACCCGATGGCCGTCCGTCCGTTCCGGTTTTCCAGCGACAGAAAGGCAGCCAGCTGCTGGCTCAGCATGAGCGGGAACACACCGGCCGCCTGACCGATGACATATGGATTCAGATAACTCCTGGCCGCCGCATCGGCACAGATGAAACGGGTCAGATCAAAGACCCCGGCCGCCAGCAGACCCACGGTGAAAATGACTGCCAGCCCGGCTGTTACAATCAGGTCCAGTGAGAAAACAGCCTGTGTCTGCTCCAGCTGGTTCTTGCCCATATACTGTCCGCAAAGGATCTGTGAACCGCCGACCATCATCAGCGTAACGGCCCCGATCAGCATGCTGGCCGGACCGTACAGGCCTACTGCAGTCATCGCGTCAGGGCCGATATAATTGCCGGCGAACAGACTTGAAATAATCCCGGTCACGGCAGCCGAGGCCGCCAGCAGAATCTGCGCCGGCAGGAGTCTGAAAAGTGTTTTTCTGACGATAGTACTGTTTCCTGTTTCCGCTGTTTCAGGCATAAACTGTCTCTTTACTAATCAATCAAGCCAAAATGACGCAGGGCTTTCTCGATGCCGCAGTTGTCCACGGAGTCGGTGACATAGTCGGCCGCCGCCTTGACGGCATCACCGGCATTGCCCATGGCAACCCCGATGCCGGCAAATTTCAGCATCTCGATATCGTTTTCACCATCGCCGAAAGCCATGATTTCCGAGCGGTCCATGCCTTGTTCATCCAGGAACTTCTGGATGCCGGCAGACTTTCCCCCGCCCTTCGGAATAATGTCAATACCGGTATCGTTCCAGCTGGTAATCGAGCACTCATCCAGCAGATCATCCAGCAGCTGTTTCTCATGTTCCGGCACGAAAGCCAGAATCTGATAGACATTTTCGCCGGTGTAACCGCCGACTTCCGGCACCGTTCCCTTTGTTTCCCGCTGGGTTTTGATCACAGTCTCGTTGATGTAATTGATGTAGCGGTCATTCTCGCCGATCATGACGAAAGGAATCCGCTTGGCCGTGAAGATCCGCGACAGAACCTCCATTTCCCCCTTGTCAATCGGAGTGCCGGCATATACTTTCCGGCTGGCATCCAGCATCAGGTTCCCGTTCAGGGTCAGATAACCGTCAAACTGGATATCACTGACCGGCAGTTTGGAAAACTCGATCATATGCCGGCCGGTGGCGACCACGGTCTTGATGCCACGCATGCGCAGTTCGTGCAGCGCCCGCCGGGTGCTGATCGGAACGTCGTTCTGTTTGTGCGACATCAGCGTGCCGTCAACATCGAAAAAGATTGCTTTGATTTCTGTCATTGTTCCTCCTGCAGATAACGGCCGGCATCATCCGATCAGTTTTCTGATCGTCAGGATGTTCTGACCGTCTTTATATTCGTAATACACGCCGTCCATGGACTTTTTCACCAGATAAATGCCCAGGCCGCCGATATCTCTTTCTTCCGCTTCCAGTGTCAGATCCGGGTCTTCCTCAGACAGCGGATCAAACGGTGTGCCGTTATCGATAAAGGATATCACCACGGCCGCCGGATCACTCTCCGTATCCACCCGGACGGTTGCCTCACCGCCTTCGGGACCGTAGGAAAACTTGGCAATATTGCTGAAAATCTCATCGATGGCCACCGCGATCTGGATGTGCACTTTCCGGCTGGCGTTCAGCTGATCCAGCTGTTCATCCACGAAATCCGTCACGGCCGGAATACTGTCAATCCGCGCTGCGATTGTTATTTCTTTCATCATGTCACTCCCCGGCCGGTGCAGTCAGCCCTGCCCGTCTCCCTCAAGATCAAAGGACAGCGAATCAACCCGCGCGAGCAGTTCGGACAGATGGCTCTTCCACAGCTCGCAGGTCTTTCTGTCTTCTTCGGTATCGCCCGAAGCGTGCCGGTACCGCCAGCTCAGCAGCCGGGTATAGGATACACAGCGGATCCGGTCTTCGAGCTTCTGCAGCTTCTCTTCATCCTCGGTCCCGAAGTATGCCTGCAGGCACTTGTGCCAGAATGTAGCGGCCGTCTCGGGGCTGAAGCCCTGGAAGTCTCTGACAATTTCCGGATTGTATTCGGAAAAGCCGATATAGGAGTTGTACATCTGGGCCAGTTCGAAGATCGGGTGACCGACACACAATGTATCCATGTCAATCAGCAGGACTTCATTGTCAGCCAGCACGATATTCTTTGTATGGTAATCCCCATGGAGCATCTGACTGGTTTCCGGCACCCCGGCAATCAGCTGTTCCAGTTTCTGATAGTCTTCTTCCGGCAGATCCTTCTGAATATCCGTCAGCCACTTGACGATCTTATCCTTGGAGGCCGGCAGCTTGCCCTCCGGGACCGTGATGTCATGCACCTTCTTCAGCAGGTTGATGTACTCGCTGACACACCAGTCCATGCGTTCCGGTTCCTCGGCCAGGATCTTGGCAAAGGAGCGGGCGTTCAGCAGTTCAAAGACCGAACCGTAGCTGTCGCCGACTTTGACGACATCATAGGAAATCGCGGTCGGCACGCCCAGGACCAGGGCGAGTCTTGCCACTTCGCGTTCATGCTGGATGTCGGCCAGCGCATCCGCGTTCTTATACACCTTGACGACATTGTCCCGGTCGATGCGGTACACCTTGCCATTGAAGCCTTCACCGATCACTTCGCAGCCTTCCACGTCGACAACCTGGTAGGCTTTCTCCACCGTCATCATCTCCGTGAAGCCGGTCGTTTCCAGGATTTCATAGACTTCCGGAGAGACATTGATGATTCTCAGATCCGGCCAGGTTTTCTTTAACCGCAGGATGACCCGCAGCCCGGCGCTGGAAATATATTCCAGTTCTTCACTGTCCAGGGTGATCACGGTATCCGTGATCCCTTCCAGCTGTTTCATCACAGCGCTTTCGACTTCCGCACTGTTGGTAGAATCAATCCGGCCTGACAGTTTCACTGTCACTGTGTTTTCTTTCTGCGTCATAGTGTTTCTCCCGTCCATATTTTTCTGCCCGGCCGCCCCTGTGTCAGGTACCGGGCCTGTTCAGTGTTGTTCTGCTGTTCCGTATGAATTCCTGTATGACCCGCACATAAAAAGACTGTGCAGTTCGTTGTCACCATATTCATATGATACCCTATTCCCGCACTGATATGTAAAACAGAAAAAAGACTTCTGCCTGGAAAGACAGAAGTCTGTACGGAAATATGTCAGTTTATCCGTTCACGCAGCTGATGAAACGCAGGAAGGCGGCGTTGCCTGCCGGCGTGTTCTTGAAGACCCCGGCATGTTCCAGCACTTTGGAGAAGACCACACCGATTTCCTTCTCGATGATGCCGGCCAGTTCCTGATCGGCTTTGTCATGACCCTGCGTACGGATCGTATCCGCCACGGCTTCACAGCGGTAAGCCGGATAGGCAGCCCGGATACCGTCGGCCCAGTCGGCGTGCGATGCCAGTTCCGGGATCGCATGGATATCCTTTCCGTCCAGCATAGCCTGCCGCAGGGCTTCCATCTCGCCCAGCAGTCTGGCCGGCAGGACCGCCAGGCCCATGACCTCGATCAGGCCGATGTTTTCTTTCTTGATATGGTGCAGTTCGGCATGCGGATGGAAGATGCCGAGCGGATGTTCATCCGTTGTCCGGTTGTTGCGCAACACCAGGTCCAGTTCAAACATGCCATCCCGGAAGCGCGCGATCGGGGTAATCGTATTGTGCGGGGTAATGCCTGCCGCCAGAGCTGCATAATCCCCCTGGCAGACTCTGCCGGCCGCATCGGTAAAGGCCAGGATATCTGCCTCTTCATCCGAATAATTCCGCCAGGCGGTGAGGATCCTGTCGGCCAGTTCCACCAGCCGGCCTGTATCGGCGCATCTTAACCGCAGCACGGACATCGGCCATTCCACAATGCCGGCCCTGACATCCTCGAAGCCTCTGAAGTGCACTTCCTGCCGGATCCCGGCCCGGGCCATCGGAAATTCATAACGGCCGCCCTGGTAATGTTCATGGGTCAGGATCGAACCGCCGACAATCGGCAGATCCGCGTTGGAACCCAGGATGTAATGCGGGAACCGGGTCACGAACTGCAGCAGCCGGACAAACGTGTTATGGTCAATGACCATCGGTGTATGCCGGGCCGACAGCACGATGCAGTGCTCGTTGTAATACACATACGGGGAATACTGCATGAACCAGCTTTCCCCGGCAAGGGTCATCGGAATCAGCCGGATATTCTGTCTCGCCGGATGATCCAGCCGGCCATGGTAGCCCGTATTCTGCACACACAGCAGGCATTTCGGATAAGCATCCTGTTTCTTGGTCAAGGCCGCGGCGATCGCAGCCGGGTCCTTTTCCGGCTTGGACAGGTTGATCGTGATATCCAGATCCCCGTAAGAGGTGGCCGCTTTCCACTTGCGGTCCTTTCTGACTCTGTAGGTCCGGATATAGTCCGTATCCCGGGCCAGCCGGTAGAAATAATCGGTCGCCGCTTCAGGCGATTCCTTTTCCAGCGCCGCAAACTTTGCCGTCACTTCCGAAGGTCTCGGGGTCAGGATGCCCATAATCCGGGTATCCAGCAGGTCCCGGGAAGCGATGCCGCCGGCAATGACACCCCGGCTTACCGCATCTTCAAGCAGCTCGCCCAGCATCTCTTCCAGCGGCCGGCCGGCAGATCCGCCATGGGGATCAAAATCCCCCTCCGGTTCCAGCTGCAGGGCATCAAAAATCCCGTTGGCCGCGAAGTATACATCATCTGCGCCGATCAGTTCCTTTTCCAGTCCATAGGCAATCAGATCCCTGACTGTATTCTCTGTTTTTACAATATCTTCCATATTCCGTTCCCCTTTCCGCCGCTTCAGCAGCCAGCCTGCTTCAGCAGTTCATATACCAGATGGACCGGCAGGCCCATGATGGCATAGTAATCTCCTTCAATCCCGGTGATATATCTGGCCGCTATGCCCTGGATGCCATAGGCGCCGGCCTTGTCCAGCGGATCACCGGTTTCCGCATACGCCCTGATCTCATCCTCGCTCATCGGCGCAAAGGTCACATGGCTGACGGAAACATCCGTCTTGCAGAACCCGGGGCCCAGCAGACAGACACCGGTCAGCACCTGGTGGGTCCTGCCGGAGAGTTCCTTCAGCATCCGGACCGCATCCTCTGTATCTCGCGGTTTGCCCAGCACTTCCCCGTCCAGCACGACAATCGTATCCGAGCCCAGCACCATCGCATCGGGATGCTTTACAGACACGGCCGCCGCCTTGGCTCTGGCAAGTTTCTGTATTTCTTCACTCAGCGGCTTCTGCGGATCCAGTGTCTCCACAATATCCGCGGCTTCCACAGTAAATCTGTCGGTACATTTTGCCAGCAGTTCCCGCCGCCGGGGTGACTGACTGGCCAGAATCAGTTCTTTCATAGTATATTCCTTTACCCGCCTATTATACCCTGTTCGCTTTTCCGAAAGTGTAATGCTATAATCAAAATATATAAATTCGAAAGGAGTTTCATACACGATCATGAAAAAACCGGTACTGGTAATACTCGCGGCGGGAATCGGCAGCCGTTATGGAGGAATGAAACAGATTGACGGTGTCGGCAATCACGGAGAACCGATTATCGAGTTTTCCATCTATGACGCATACCGGGCCGGCTTTGAAAAAGTGGTGCTGATTATCAAGAAGGAACACGAAGCTGTCTTCCGTTCCTGTCTGACGGACCGGGTGGAGCGGCACATGGAGGTCGGCTTTGCCTATCAGGATATGAATGACCTGCCGGAAGGCATCACCGTGCCGGCTGACCGGACTAAACCATGGGGGACCACCCATGCATTGTGGGCCTGCCGGAATATCGTGGACGGACCGTTTGCGATCATCAATGCCGATGACTTCTATGGCCGCAATGCCTATAAGACCATCTATGATTACCTGTGCAATGAGATAGAAGACGACAAATACGCGATGGTCGGCTGGCAGTGCCGGAATACACTGACCGATCACGGCACGGTGACCCGGGGTGTCTGCCAGACAAGTCCGGAAGGATATCTGACGGATATCGTGGAGATCAAGGAGATTGCCAAGAAGGATGGCAAGTGCATCGCGATCAAGGACGGCACACCGCAGGAGCTGCCGGATGACGCGCTGGTATCGATGAACTTCTGGGGCTTCACCCCGAAGATCTTCGAAGAAGTCGAACCGATCATGGCCGACTACCTGAAGAACAACATCCCGGTGAATCCGCTGAAGTGCGAGCATGTCATTCCGACCGCGGTCGGCGATCTGGTCGAAGCCGGCAAGTGCTCCGTCAAGGTGCTCTCAAGTGCGGATGACTGGTTCGGCGTCACCTACCAGGAAGACAAGCCGGAAGTTGTCAGACGCGTCCAGGCCCTGAAGGATGCCGGTGTCTACCCCGATATCGTCTGGGAATAAGCAAAAAAACAAGGTGCGGTCAGCCGCACCTTTTCTTGTCCCCTGCCGGTTATACCCTGCCGGCTTTTTTCATTTTGTCGTAAATAACTCGCATGCCCCGGTACGCCAGATCCGGATCGTATTCATCGATCAGATCGGTGGCCGAAGAAACCACCCGGCCCAGACCGCCGGTGGCGATGACCCGGCAGTCCGGATCATGCAGTTCTTCCTTCATGCGGCGGATAATCGTTTCCACCAGGCCGACATAGCCGAGCACCACGCCGACCTGCATGGCATCCACCGTGTTGGAAGCCAGGGCACTCTCCGGCACCCGGATTTCAATCTCCGGCAGCTTGGCCGTATTGTCGGTCAGGACATTGGCACAGATGCCAAGACCCGGGCAGATGACGGCATAGCGGAATACCGCATCCTTAGATACATAGGTCATGGTTGTGGCAGTGCCGAAATCAAGCACCAGGCAGGAATCATGAAACTTGCTGTAGGCCGCAGCCATGTCCACCAGAAGATCTGCCCCGACTTCCCGCGGATTGTCAATTGCCACCGCGATGCCGGTCTCTGTCTCATGATCAATGATCAGCGGCTTTTTGCCGAAGGCCTTGATGATGGCCGAGCTGAGGGTGTAGTTCAGTTTCGGTACAACACTGGACAGAACGATATCTTCGATATCCTCCGGACGGACCCCTGCCGTTTCCAGAAAGGAATAAAGGAACGTCATGAACTCATCACTGGTACGGGGTGTCTTTGTCATCAGCCGGAAGCTGTCGGCAATCCGGTCCCCGTCCATCAAGCCGATGGCAATATTGGTATTGCCTGTATCAATCGTCAGAAGCATATCTGTATTCTCCTTTCAGAATCTCTTTTCTGATTATAATGCGGATTAGCCCTGATTCGGGATATAATTCTCGGGAAGGAGTCTGTAATTTTATGAAATATCTGGTTATCTCTGATATTCACGGGGCGGCCGAAGGAATCCGCAGCACCCTGGAAGCGATCTCATATCACGGCTGTGATGCCGTTCTCTGCCTGGGGGATGTCCTGTATCACGGGCCGCGCAACGAACTGCCGGCAGACTACGCCCCGAAGGAAGTCATTGCCCGGCTCAATCCGCTCCATGAGAAGATCACTGCCGTCCGCGGCAACTGTGATGCCGAAGTGGACCAGATGGTCCTGGATTTCCCGGTAACCGCCGATTACAACATCCTGTATCTGGGCGGCCGGAAGGTCTTCATGAGCCATGGGCATATCTACGGTCCGGAGCATCTGCCCCGCCTGCAGGCCGGTGATGTGTTCCTGTCCGGTCACACGCATATCCCGACCTGTGAGATCAGTGAGGGTATCTACCTGCTGAACCCCGGTTCCTGCGCCCTGCCGAAGGGCACTCATCCCCGCTCCTACGGCATCCTGGATGAGCACGGGTTTACCGTCTATTCCCTGGATCACCGGGAATACCAGAGCATTCATTTCTGAGATAAAAACGGTTCATCGCAGATGGTGAACCGTTATTTTTTATTTGTGCTGCTGCAGGAATGCGTCCGTTTCGGGCCGGTGCGGCATCGAGTCGCGGGCGGAGGCCCTGGTCACGCTGATGGCACTTGCAGCCGCGGCAAAGAGGCAGGCTTCCTCCAACGTTGCGCCTTCATCCAGCTTCACCACCATAGCCCCGTTGAAGCAGTCCCCGGCACCGACGGTATCCACCGCCTTCACCCGGAAGGCCGGCAACCGGGTCAGCACGCCGTCACTCAGGATCAGGCAGCCTTCTTCGCCGACCGTAACCACCACATTGTCAACGCCGAGCCCCGCCATATACCACATCTTTTCCTCCCGGGAAAGATCCTTCTGGACCAGGCCGTCCAGTTCGGTTTCATTCGGGGTCAGATAATCAACAAACTGGTAATATGTCGGATCAAAATCCGGATTGAACGGGGCCGGATTCAGGATGACTTTCGCCCCGCCTTCATGTGCGGTTTCCAGAACGGCATAGATGGTCTCCAGCGGGATCTCCTGCTGCAGGACGATGTAGTCCGCATTTTTGATCAGATCCGCATGGGCGTGAATATAGTCCGGCGTGCAGAGATCATTGGAGCCGCGGCTGACAATGATCCGGTTCTGGCCGCTGTCTTCCACCTCAATCATGGCGGTCCCGGTCGGGGCTTCATCCGTCACCTTGATGCAGGACACATCAATGCCGTCAGCCGCCAGATGTCCGGTCAGGGCCCGGCCGCTGTCATCGTTGCCGACACAGCCCAGCATGGTCACCTGCCCGCCCAGCCG
>JAFWEA010000123.1 GCA_017543005.1 Solobacterium sp.
GTAACGGTCTGGCCAGCCGTGACTTTCTGGGTCAGGGCCGTAGCGGTATTGACGATGAAGTTGGCAGCGCAGATCACCGGGTTGATGGACAGGTCAGGCCGCGAACCGTGGCCGCCTTTGCCATGGAAGTGCGGCTGGACCCAGCTCATGCCGGCCATCCGCGGACCCGGAGAAACACACAGGGTGCCGCTGTCCATGCCGCTCCAGACATGGATGCCCCAGACGTAATCGATATCCAGCTCTTCCAGAGCCTTCAGCATGATCGGCCAGCCGTCATTGCTCTCTTCTGCCTCTTCAAAGCAGAGATAGATGATGCCGCTCAGATCATCGATGTGCTTCTTCAGAATCTTGCCGGCAGTCAGGCACATGGCCATATGGGCATCATGACCGCAGGCATGGCAGGTATGTTCCGGATTATCACTGCGGACCACCCGCTTCTGCTTCAGATTGCATTCGTTTTCCGGCACCGGCAGAGCGTCGATGTCCGCCCGCAGCGCCACATGCAGACCTGGACGGCCGGTATCCAGAATACCGATCAGACCGGTTCCTTCCAGTTTTTTGAATGGAATTCCCATCGCCGTCAGTTCTTCCTGAATTCTGGCACTGGTCTTGAATTCCTTGGTACTGACCTCGGCCATCTTATGGAAGGTCCGCCGCAGATCCCGGGTATATTCCTTCAGGTCCTCTGCTTCCTGGTAAATCATTTCAGGTGTAAGCATACACAATCACCTCTTTCTTCCGATATGCTTTGTTTCCTGCCTTATCAGTATAGCGCGGTTTTTACGTACCTGCCTGTTCTCAGCAGTTTTTTATGGTTTCAAGCCAGAGATCCGCGGCCGCGTCACTGGGCATGTGCCAGTCACCGCGCGGGCTCAGAACAATACTGCCGACTTTCGGGCCGTCCGGCATGCAGCTGCGTTTGAACTGCTGGCTGAAGAACCGCCGGTAGAAGCGCAGGGCTGCTTCCTTCATGTCCGGCTTGCGGATTTCCGGATAGGCTGCCATGGCGAGGCCGACGACTTTGTCCGGCGCATACCCGTAGCGCAGGGCGTGATACAGGAAGAAATCATTCAGGTCGTACTTGCCGATCTTCTCCTCCGTTTTCTGGGCAATCTTTCCCTTTTTGTTCGGGGTCAGTTCCGGCGAAATCGGGGTGCCGATGATGGCCTTGAGCACATCATGCAGTTCCTTGTTTCCGCACAGATCCGCATAGCTGTCGCAGATATGACGGACCAGGGTCTTGGGCACATCGCCGTTGACGTCATACATGGACATATGGTCGCCGTTGTAGGTGCACCAGCCCAGTGCCAGTTCGGAAAGATCTCCCGTACCGACCACCAGGCCGTTTTCCATATTGGCCACATCCATCAGGATCATGGTGCGCATGCGGGCCTGGGCGTTTTCATAGGTGGTATCCCCTTCGCCCTGATACTCACGGGCATGACCGATATCCAGCAGATGCATTTCCACTGTATCCCGGATCGGGATTTCCCTGCTTTCCACCTGCAGGGCTTCCATCAGTCTGACGGCATTGTTTCTGGTCAGATCAGTCGTATTGCCCTGGCTCGGCATGGTGATGCCGATAGTGCGGATGTTCGGCATCCGCTTTTTCGCTTCATGGCAGACAATCAGGGCCAGCGTGCTGTCCAGGCCGCCGGAAACCCCGATCACCAGGGTGCGGATTCCGGTCCGCTTCAGACGGCCGATCAGCCCCGCTGTCTGGATCCGCAGGATCTGCAGGCTGCGGTTTGCCATTTCCGTATAATCAGACGGCACAAACGGCATCCGCTGCGGCTGGGCATTCTCTTTTGTAAGCATGCTCTTGAGTTCATTGACACTCAGTTCCGGCTTGCCGCACGGTTTTACACTGACTGGGACATGCCGGTACCAGGTGCTGTCGGCTGCCGCAAAGGTATTCTGCACATACCGGTCATGCATGAGTTCTTCCAGATCAATGAGTGCTGTGATCACATGACTGTCTTCCGGCATGATGCATTCACTCCGCAGATGGCCGTTGGCCGCTATCATCGCCTGGCCGCTGTAGACCAGATCGGTGGTGCTTTCATCATTGCCGGCCGAGGTGAACACGCAGGCACAGTGACCGGTGCGGCTGGCATGCAGCACGGTTTCCTTACGGTAATCCGCCTGGCGGACAGCTTCTTCAAAGGCCGCCGGTACGGCCAGGATCTGGGCCCCGGCCATTGCGGCATGCATGCCCGGGCTGTCCGGCACAAAGAGATCTTCCGACAGCAGTGCACCGATCATGTCCCCGCTGTTTTCATCTTCGGCCAGCACATCAATGCCAAACGGCACCGGCACTCCGCCGATCATGATTTCCCGGCCGATGATCTTTTCCCCGGATGCGAACCAGCGCCCTTCCGCCTTGGAACCAAATGCCGGAATGAAAC
>JAFWEA010000124.1 GCA_017543005.1 Solobacterium sp.
AACTGGATCTTCTGGGATGCTTATATCCAGCGGGCCCTGAACTGGCTGCCGCTGAAGAATGCACCGCTTTGAGGAGGATGAATCATGGCACATTTAGATGTTAGCTTTTTCTCTTCCGCACTGAAGAAGAATGCGGAAATCACGGTCATCCTGCCGAGCGTCAGCGCTGATGACTATCTGTTCATTGATGATCATCCGGACTACTACAATCCGGAAACCAAGTTCCAGACACTGTACCTGCTGCACGGTTCCTACGGCGATTTCATGGACTGGGGCCTTTTGACCAGCATCTATCGCTATGCGCAGGAAAACTGCGTGGCTGTGGTCATGCCGAGCGGCGAAAACAGCAGCTACCTGACCATGCGGCATGGCGAGGATTACCTGCGGTTTATCTCGGAAGAACTGCCGGCTTACTGCACAACCCTGTTCCCGCTTTCGACCAAGCGTGAGGATACGTTCATTGCCGGGCTGTCCATGGGCGGCTACGGGGCCTTCCGGGCGGCGCTGGAACATCCGGAAAAGTATGCGGCTGTGGCCAGCCTGAGCGGCAACCTCGACAAGGCCGAGCAGAAGAGCATCGGCAATCATGTCAACAAGATGCCGCTGAACTACCGCCGGGCCACGATGGGCGATGACCTGAGCATCAAGGGCACAGACGATGACCTGCGGGTGCTGCTGAAGAAGCGGATCGACGCCGGCTGTGAACTGCCGAAGATGTACCATACCATCGGCGACGAGGATTTCCTGCGGGCTGATGGGGAAAACTTCCTGGCCTATGCGAAGGAACTTGGTGTTGATATCGAATATCATGTTCACCCGGGCGTTCATAACTGGATTTTCTGGGACAGATACATTCAGGATGTTCTGGCCTGGCTGCCGCTGAAGAAGGACATGGTCAAGTAAATCATGAAATTCATTGGCGTAAGAATCATACAGAATGATCCGGCAAAGGCTGCGGCCCGGCTGAGTCAGAAACTGAATCTGGCCTGCAGGCAGGATGGCGCGGACTATGTTGTCGATGTACCGGGCTGCGAGATCCGCTTTACAAAGGGTGGAATCGGTCCGGCCCAGGAAGCGCAGGAAGGCTATTATGTCGGCCTGCAGCATCTGGCTTTCAACAGCACGGACCTGGCCGCCAGTGTCAGAAAATGCCTGGAACACGGCACGGAACTGACCAACGGCGAAGCCATCAGCTACAACCCGAAGATCTGGGGAACCGGCATGAATTATGTCAATCCGGTCTGCCCGGACGGCTATGGCCTGGAAATCTGCCAGCGGCTGGACCTGCCGGCAGCTGAGATGAGCGGGATGACAGCCGGCATGGAACATATCGGCATTCCGGTCAGAAACCTGGAAGAAAGCATTGCCTGGTATGAACAGCTGGGCTTCAAGGCCGGCACAATCGTGCTGAATCACCGCGACAGCGACAACGCCGACATTCACTGTGCAATGCTGGAAGGTGACGGAGTGATCCTGGAAACATATGAATTTGAGCATATGGACCATGAACCGTTCGTCAATCAGCCGTTCCATGCCCTGCGGTTTGCCGGGGAGAAGAATGCGGTCCTGACCGGGCCGAACGGCGAAACGGTTGAAGTGATTGCGGCATAAATAACGAAAGAAGGAACAGCATATGGAAAAGTATCAGCTGGGAACAAACGAAAACACAGCGTTTCTGAAAGCACTGCAGGATGAACTGCTGGCTTTCGGTACGGGCTTTGCGTCACCGTCGGGGGCTTCCTATTACCTGGGCGATGACGGCAGGCCGATGCCGGGACACAATCTTGAAACGTGGATTACCTGCCGCATGGCGCATGTCTATGCGATCGGGGAAGCACTCGGTTTTGCCGGCAGTGAAGCCCTGATTGATGCGGCTCTGAAGGGTCTGAACGGGGTGCTGAAGGATACGGCCAACGGCGGCTGGTATCCGGGGGTGACCGAAGATCTCAGACCGCTGCCGGAGAAGCAGTGCTATGGCCATGCCTTTGTCATTCTGGCAGCCAGCAGCGCGGTTCTGGCCGGCCGGCCGGGCGCTAAGGAACTGCTTGACGCCGCGACAAAAGTCTTCCTGGACAAGTTCTGGGATGATGAGATCGGGCTGTCCCGTGACACCTGGAATACGGAGTTTACCGAACTGTCGACCTACCGCGGCCTGAATGCGAACATGCATTCGGTCGAAGCGTTCCTGTCGGTGGCGGATGTGACCGGTGAGGAAATCTGGCGGCAGCGCGCCGGCAGAATCATTGACCATGTGCTGGCCTGGGCCGAAAACAACGAATGGCGGATTCCCGAGCACTTCACGGAAAACTGGGAAGCAGCCCTGGAATACAATGCCGACAAGCCGGATGATCCGTTCAAGCCATACGGCGCAACGCCGGGACATGGCATTGAGTGGGGCCGGCTGGTCACCCAGTGGGCGCTGTCCACGTTCAAGGCTGAGCCGGAAAAGGCAAAGCCGTATATCGAAAAGGCCTGCAGGCTGTATGAGCGGGCCGTGGCAGACGGCTGGTGCGCGGATGGCGAACCGGGCATTGTCTATACCACCGGCTGGGACGGGAAACCGGTCGTGCATGACCGCATGCACTGGACCCTGGCCGAAGCCATCAATACTTCTTCAGTCCTGTATCATGTGACCGGCAAAGAACTGTATGCGAAACAGTATGCCGAATTCATGCAGTATCTGGATGAAACCGTCCATGATCCGGTGAACGGCTCCTGGTTCCATCAGCTGGATGAGCACAATCAGCTGAAGGAAACCGTCTGGCCGGGCAAGAGTGATATCTATCATGCCCTGCAGAGCATGATCATCCCGCGGCTGGATCCGTCTGTATCGGTTGCTGTCGCCACCAAGAAGGGACTGTTTCTGGAGGGAGCGAAATGACAGAAAAGAAATATGATGTAACGGCGCTGGGTGAACTGCTGATCGACTTCATCGGGGCCGGCGACAGCGAATTCGGCAACCCGCTCTACGAGGCCAATCCGGGCGGGGCGCCATGCAACGTGCTGGCCATGCTGCAGAAGCTGGGCAAAAAGACAGCCTTTATCGGCAAGGTGGGCAATGACGGCTTCGGCCGGCAGCTCAAGGATGCCGTGGCTTCCTGCGGCGTGGAACTGAGCGGACTGCTGATGGATGATGAAGTGCATACAACATTGGCCTTTGTGCATAAACTGCCCAATGGCGACCGGGACTTCTCATTCTACCGTTCCCCGGGTGCGGACATGATGCTTACCGCCGATGAAGTCAACGAAGACCTGATTAAGGAATCCAGAGTCTTCCACTTCGGTTCCCTGGGTTTGACGGATGAACCGGTGCGCAGTGCTACCCATAAGGCCCTGCAGATTGCCGAGGAGAACGGTGTGCTGCGCTCCTATGACCCGAACCTGAGACCGCCGCTGTGGGCAAGTGATGAACTGGCTCGGGAACAGATCCTCTGGGGAATGGCGCACTGCGATATCCTGAAGATCGCGGACAACGAGATCCAGTGGCTGAGCGGGAAGGAAGACTTCGATGAAGGCATTGCCTGGCTGAGGGATCAGTTCGATATTAAGCTGATCTGCCTGACCCTGGGGCCTGAGGGCAGCCGGGTGTACTACGGAAAAGAGAAGTTCGATTTGGCCCCGTTCCTGCAGGAAAACACGATTGAGACAACCGGGGCAGGGGATACATTCTGCGCCTGCATGATCAACGCGGTGCTGGAAACCGGCATTGACAACTTCACGGCAGAGAGCCTGAAGGGAGCTGTGACATTTGCGAATGCGGCAGCTTCGATCATCACGACCCGCAAGGGGGCGCTGAAGTCAGTGCCGGAAAAGCAGGAAGTCATCGATTTCCTGCAGAAAATCGGAAAATAATTAAGAACAGAGCAGACAAGCGAAGATACTTGTCTGCTCTATTTTACATTCGATTAACGCAGTAAATATATAGGGTACTTCAGCGTTACAATTGTGTTAAGATTGTGAAATTCTAATTGAAAGCGCTCACAGTGGAGAGTATAATGGCCTTGCGTGAAAAACTATTGTCACGCATATATTCAGGAGGAAAGAAATGAAAAAGAAAGTATTTTCCGTTCTGCTGGCAGCAGCAATGCTCGCCGGCTGCTCCAATGGCGGTGCTTCCACACCGTCCGCTGCTCCGGCTGATGAAGTAAAGACCTACAAGGTCGGTGTCTCTATCTACGACTTCAACGACAACTTCATGACTCTGTACCGGAACGAGATCGAAGCATACTTCAAGACACTCGAAACAGACGATGTCAAGTATGAAATCACGATGTCCGATGGTAAGAACGACATGGGCGAACAGTCCAACCAGGTCGACAACTTCATCACACAGGGTATGGATGTCATCATCCTGAACCTGGTTCAGACATCTTCTGCTGATGCTCTGATCGACAAGATTGTTGCTGCTGATATTCCGCTGGTTCTGATCAACCGCGAGCCGCTGGCTTATGATGAAAACAACAACACAATCGATGAAGCTTACGAAGGCATCATCAACAACCCGACAGTCTGCTATGTCGGTGCTGATGCTCGTCAGTCCGGTACATTCCAGGGTGAAATCGTTGCTGAACTGCCGGATCACGGCGACATCAACGGTGATGGCAAGGTTTCCTACATCATGATCGAAGGCGACCCGGAAAACATCGATGCTCAGTATCGTACAGAATTCTCCATTAAAGCTCTAACAGACGCCGGTATCGAAGTTGAATGCCTCGATGATCAGATCGGTAACTGGAAGCAGGAGAATGGCCAGACAATCACTGCCAACGCTCTGTCTCAGTTCGGTGACAAGGTTGAAGTCGTATTCTGCAACAACGATGCTATGGCTCTGGGTGCTTATGCTGCTATCGAAGCTGCCGGCCGTAAAGTCGGTGAAGACATCTACCTGCTCGGTGTTGATGCTCTTGAAGAATGTGTTCAGAAGGTCAATGAAGGCACAATGACTGGTACAGTTCTGAATGACCACATCGGTCAGTCCCACACTGCAGTTGATGTTGCCATCAAGGCTCTGAACGGCGAACCACTGGACAACTACTACTGGGTTGACTACGTAAAGGTTACAAAGTAATCTGATCCGGTAAAACGATTCAGGGAAAGTCCGGTCACGGGCTTTCCCTGTTTTTTCAGATAATGGGTGATTTACGGAGATTCAAGCGATCACATCATATATTACGGAGGCAATGAATTATGTCTGAATATGTATTGGAGATGAAGGATGTCTATAAGGCATTTCCCGGTGTAGTCGCGCTTAACCATGTCAAGCTTCAGCTGCGTCCAGGAACCGTCCACGCCCTGATGGGTGAGAACGGTGCCGGCAAGTCAACGCTGATGAAGTGCATGTTCGGTATTTACAGCATGGATGAGGGCGAGATTTATATTGATGGCGAAAAGACAGAGATTCACAATCCAAGCGAAGCGCTGGAAAAGGGCATTGCAATGGTTCATCAGGAACTCCAGCCGATTCCGGCCAGAACCATCGGAGAAAACATTTATCTTGGCAGATATCCGATGAAGAAGGCACTGGGTGTCATCCCGATTGTGGACCATGCCAAGATGTATGCGGATGCCGAACGGGTGCTCAAGGAAGTCCGGATGAACTTCAATCCGCGCACCAAGCTGGGCGATCTGAGTGTTTCACAGATGCAGTCTGTGGAAATCGCCAAGGCGGTTTCGGCAAACTGCCGTGTTCTGATTCTGGATGAGCCGACCTCGTCTCTGACCCAGAATGAAGTTGAGGCTCTTTTCACTATCATTGAAGATCTGAAGGCGAAAGGCGTTGCGATTGTCTATATTTCACACAAGATGGACGAAATTCTGCGCATTAGTGATGAAGTGACAATCATGCGTGACGGCCAGTACATCGGCACCTGGGATGCGAAGGGACTGACAACGGACTTCATCATTACCAAGATGGTCGGACGTGAACTGACCAACCTGTATCCGCCGCGCGAAAATGTGCCGGGTGAGGTTGTGTTCGAGGTGGATGACTTTACATCCATCAACCCGAAGAGCTTCCGCAATGTGAGCTTCAATGTCCGCAAATCAGAGATCCTCGGTGTTGCCGGGCTGGTAGGTGCCCAGCGGACCGAACTGATGGAAGGTATCTTCGGGATCCGTTCCAAAACAAAGGGGACGGTCAGATATCAGGGTAAGGAACTGACCATCAACCAGCCGAAGACGGCGATTGACAACGGGATTGCGATGCTGACGGAAGACCGCAGAGCATCCGGCATCATGGGTGTTCTTTCCGTAGCTGACAATATCTCAATTGCATCCCTGAACCATTATGTTGATCACGGTATTGTATTGAACAATAAGAAGATTGAAGAACTTGTTCAGGAGAATATCAAGACGATGAATACCAAGACGCCGTCCAGCAAGACACCGATTGCTTCGCTGTCCGGCGGCAATCAGCAGAAAGTGCTGATCGGTCGCTGGCTGGCCAACAATCCGGATGTCCTGATCCTGGATGAGCCGACCAGAGGTATCGACGTCGGTGCCAAGTATGAAATCTATACGATCATCGCGGATCTGGCCAAGCAGGGCAAGAGCATCATCATGATCTCTTCCGAAATGAGCGAACTCATCGGCATGTCGGACCGGATCATGGTCATGTGCGACGGCCGTGTGACAGGCTTCATCGACGGCAAG
>JAFWEA010000125.1 GCA_017543005.1 Solobacterium sp.
ACAACTGCCGTATAACTGCATCCGAAATGGATCTGCTGATGACTGCCACATCTGCCTGCGGCAGCGGATTTGCCTCAGCCGCTTCCGATACAGACAGATATATCATTTCATCTTTATTGTATTTTTTGGAGGAAAAATAGAATTCTGCCGCCGTATCGTCTGCTTCTTTAATACATAGAATCTTCATTTTTCCTGTGTTTACTGCTTAACAACGTAATCCTTTCTGCTTTCCGCAGATGACAGAACCCATATCGTCCTTGAGATTCTGATTGTGTTCTCCGGGGTAATGTTAGGACTATAACAGTTTGATAAAACTAACTGATATATAAATATACGCTTGTAAAATATCTTACTTATGATAATCCGTAATTTAATTGTTTTATACTTTAATATAATTGTCAATTATATATCAGGAAACCTGCTGTGTGATTGCTTTGCTTCATAATGATGCAGCTGTCAGGATTCATCGGCTTCATACTGTTTGACAGAAGTCCGGGCATTCATACAGCTGCTTTTCTGTAGCTTTATCAGCCATCTGCATACAGCGGGATATCAGGCCGGGCAGCCGCTGCCATCCCTGTTTTCCTGCACCAGAAAAGAACGTTCACGGACTGCGGAAAGGCAGTTCACAAACGTTCTTATTAAAATCACATGTATGCAGGCCCGGCTGTTATGCGTTCTGTTTCTGCAGCAGCACGATGTCTTCTACATGCAGGGTTCCCGGGAACATGTCCACCGGCTGCACACTCATTACCGAATAGCCCTGATGCTGCAGATAGGCACAGTCCCGGGCCAATGTGGCCGGATCACAGGACACGTATACCAGCCGCTGCGGGGCCATCCGGATGATCGCGTCCAGGGTGTCCTTCGTGCAGCCCTTGCGGGGCGGGTCCACGATGACCACATCGGGCTTGATCCTGTTTTTCTCCAGTTTCCTTGCCCCGGTGCCGGCATCGGCAGCCATGAATTCGATATTGGTCACGCCGTTGGCTGCCGCGTTGATCTCCGCATCTTTGATCGCATCCTCGACGATCTCAATGCCGTAGACCTGCTTGGCCGAAGCC
This sequence comes from Solobacterium sp., assembly GCA_017543005.1. Lineage (GTDB taxonomy): Bacteria > Bacillota_I > Bacilli_A > Erysipelotrichales > Erysipelotrichaceae > Bulleidia. Next base: position 1,065 of record JAFWEA010000125.1, read on the forward strand.
GCCGCCAGGATGCCGATTGTGCCGGTGCCGCAGTACAGGTCAATGACCGTTTCCTGCCCGGTCAGCCCGGCGGCCTCAATAGCCTTGCTGTAAAGCAGGGCTGTGCTGTACGGGTTGATCTGGAAGAACGAACGGGCACTGATGCGGAAGGTGCGGCCCAGCAGCTGTTCCTCGATATATCCCGGACCGCTCAGAATGATCTCCTTGCCGTCCAGAATCACATTGTCCTCCCGCCGGTTCACAATGCATGATATGCATTTGACCTGCGGGTATTTCCTTTCGATGCGCTTCACCAGTTCATCGGCATTGCGGAACGGGTAATGACGCACGATCATGCAGATCATGACCTGGCCGCTGATGTGGGCGTGCCGCAGGAGCACGTGGCGGAACTCATCCGCACAGCGCAGCTCATTGAGCCACTGCCGGAAATCGGCCGTGATGTCATTGGAAAGATCCGTCTGGACCAGGCACCGGTCAAACTCGACGATCTCGTTGGTCCGATTGCGGTAGAAGCCCATCTTCACCTGGCCATGGCTGAACTGCACCGGCACCTGCACCTTGTTGCGGTAGGCTGTCTGCTCCGGGGTATACAGGATCGGCAGGACATCGATGTCCATGCCGGCGTTCTGCCGGAAACAGTTTCTGACCTTGTCTTCCTTGAACGTGTGCTGTTCCTGCAGGTCCATGTGCATCAGCTGACAGCCGCCGCACTGCCTGTAGACACTGCAGCCCGGCTTCCGCCGGTGTTCCGATTTCTTCAGCAGCTTCACAATCCGGGCATAGCCGTAGTTCTTCTTCATGGCGGTGATGGCCAGTTCCGCTTCCTCCCCGGCAATCAGCCCGGGCACGAAGAAAACCATGTCCCCGGCATGCACCACGCCAGCGCCCTCAAATGTGTATCCGCTGCATACAGCTGTAAATGTATCGTTCTTCTTCATGATCTTAAAAAAGGCATGTTGCCATGCCTTTGCTCAGTTGGTTCCTTCTTCCGTATCCTCGCCGCCGACGGTCATTTCATCGGTTTCTTCCGGTGTCGGAGTCGGATTGTTCCGCTGCTCCACGGCATCGCGCAGCTGTTGGGCCAGTTCCGCATTGACCGGCTCGCTGACCAGCTGGGTCTGCGGTTCTGCCATATAGGATGTCTTTGTCTCGATCGCATAGGCGAACGCATCGGAATCACGGTCATCAGACAGATTGTAGACATGGACTTCCAGGTCATACATCTTCATGTTGTCATGCTGGCTGAAGTAAACCGCCGGATCCAGCACGGAAGTCACCACGCTGTAAACGTCGGAACATCTTGCCTTGACCGAGTCGCCGCCGGCACTGTCTTCGATATCCGCATAGACCCGCAGCGTGCCGGAAGCCAGCTGCACATCCACGCTCTCCACGCCGGTGACGTTCTTGACCCCGTTTTTGATATCGGACAGCTGGTCTTTGGTGATCGCCGGATTCAGATCATCCTTGAAGCGGTCGCCCACCACCGGCTTGCCGGTATCCATGGCAGCGGAAATCAGCACCCAGCCGAAAATCAGGGCCGGGATGAGAATCAGAGCCAGACACACCCAGAAAATAATGGCCGTACGGTTGCCGCTTCTTCTCTTCCGGGTCTTCGTATTTGTTGTTTTCTTCTTTTTCTTCGTTGTTGTCATATTTTACCTGCAACGTTTATTGTAACGTGTCGGCTCTGATTATACCACAAGTCAGCCGATTCTCTTTTTTAACATTTCCTGAATCAGCCCGTTGACCATGCCCGGGTTGGCCTTGCCGGCAGATGCCTTCATGACCTGGCCGACCAGGAAGCCGACGGCCTTGTTCTTGCCGGCCGCGAAATCCGCAATGGCCTGCGGGTTGGCATCCAGCACCTGAGCGACAATCGCCTCGATGGCACCGGCATCGCTGACCTGTTCCAGACCGCGGTCCTTCGCCGCCTGCACCGGATCCTTGCCGGCCATCAGGTCCTCAAGCAGTTCCTTGGCCTGTTTGGAGTTGATCCGGCCTTCGTCGATCATGCCGACGAAAGCTGCCAGGTGCTCCGGTGTCAGGGCACTGTCCCCGATCGTCTTACTGTTTTTATTCAGCCAGCCGCTGATATCCGACAGCAGCCAGTTGCACACACCCTTGGCGTTCTTACTGACGGTCATGGTCTTTTCGAAGAATTCGGCCATTTCC
>JAFWEA010000126.1 GCA_017543005.1 Solobacterium sp.
CCGGAAGACTTCCGGCTGGGCTTCATGTTCGGCACTGTACATGCAGAGACTAGAGGCCAGCATCAGCACCAGCAGGATGAACAGTGAGGAAGCCAGCTGGTTTTTCTTTTCGTAGAGAACCGAGGTGATGACATTGAAGGAGTCATAGGTGCCGTTGATGCGGAACAGGCGCAGGATGCGGACCACCCGCAGCATGCGGAAGACCACAAAGCCGGACAGGAAGAAGAACGGCAGGATGGTCAGCAGGTCAACGATGCCATCCCAGGAGAACAAAAACCGGCGCTTGGCCTGATCCCGGGTCAGGTGCGGGTAAAGATACTCGGCGGTCCAGATGCGCAGACCGTATTCAATGATGAATACACCGATGGTAAAGGTATCCAGCCAGTTGAGAATATCCGCATACGGGGCCATCGCATCGAACGTTTCCAGGAAGATAACCGTAATGTTCGTGAGGATGACAACAACAATGAAAATATCAAAGGCAACACTGGGAAGATCTTCCCGGTTGCCGATCTGGATAATATCGAATATGCGTTTCTTCAGACTCTTCATTGTCTGTATTATATAACATTATTCTGCCTGTTTCTGCCGGGCTGCCAGGATCAGCATCAGGCCGAAGGACAGCAGTGATACGGCTACACACAGCAGCATCAGCACCTTCAGATTGAACATGCCCAGCACCACACCGCCGCCGGCCAGGCCGATGAAGCCGGAGAGCTGCGTGAAGGCAGCGTCACTGATCGAAATGGCAGTGGTATGGAAGCGTTCCGGCACCATGGAGGCGATGATCTGCCGCAGCAGGGTGATCTGGACCGACCAGGCGGCATAGATCAGCAATGTGGACAGGAAGATCATCCAGATATTGGCCGCAAAGGCAGCACTGATGAGACCTGCCGAAGTCATCAGGATGAACACGGCAAACATCAGATACGGCCGCTGCGGGTGCAGATGGCCGGCGACCGCGAACATGGCTGCCTGCACGGCATAGCCGATGAAATTATCCACGCCCATGACGCTGACATCACCGCCGGCCTGCTGGATCAGCATGATCTTCAGGTTGTTCGGCGGGGCAATGGTCAGCCCGAGCAGGAAGATGATGACCATCAGGAACAGGAAGCCGCGGGCCTGCATGATCGCCTTGAAGTCAGCGGCGCTCATGCCCTGGGCCGTGCTGCGGTCAGCCTTCTTGTCCGGCAGGGCCATGCCGATGGCAAAGGCAATCAGCGAGAATGATACGGCAATTAACGGAATCATGACATAGCCGAAGAAACGGATGGCATAACCCATGCCCAGCATGGCCGCCGCAAACCCGGCTGCCCCGATGGAGCGGGCATTGCCGAAGGCAGATCCTTCGTAGTCCAGAAGGTCCAGCGCCCAGGCGTCCATGATCGACAGCATCGGCGACACGAACAGTCCCAGCAGCGAATAGGAAACTGCGAAGACGGCGTCACTGCGGGCAAACCAGACCACTGCGAAGTCAATGGCCGAAAGGACCATGCAGAGCAGGAAGATCTTCCTGGTGCTGCGCAGCCGGTCTGAGAGAATGCCCCAGAGAAACTGGCCGGCAAAGGCCGCAGCGAAGCTGATGCCGATCAGGATGCTGAGCAGATCCTCACGGAAACCGG
>JAFWEA010000127.1 GCA_017543005.1 Solobacterium sp.
ACCCGGGAGAAACCGATGGAATTCAGGTAATTGACAACCTTGTCCTTGCCGACCGCATCGACAACCCGCTGCAGGGTCAGGATGGCCGGAATGTTCAGCGAGGAACCGACGGCATCCTTGATCGTGACATCACCGGTATACTTGCCGGTTGCGTTGACCAGGACCATGGATTCCTGCGGATAGGTAATCGGTTTGTCCAGCAGGATTTCATCCAGGGAATAACCCAGATACTCATAGGCCAGGGCATAGGAGAGCACCGGCTTGATGGAAGATCCGGGCTGCTTGTAGTTCATCGTTGCCCGGTTCAGCAGACGCGCGCCGTCATAGTTGCGGCCGCCGCCGATGCCGACGATGGCACCGTTGCGGTTGTCCAGGGAAATGATGGCTACCTGCATGAGTTCATCCGGGAAGGCCACGGCGGTCTCTTCGTTCTGGATCGCCTCGATTTCCGTCTGCACGCTTGGCTGCATGTACGTATAGATTTCCATGCCGCGGATGGTCGGGTCTTCGCCCGTCAGCCGTTCGGCTTCATCCAGGGCAACGTCGATATAGGACTGATAGCGGGAGTTGGTGTCGGCGGCTCTTGTTTCACCGATCAGCAGATCTTCCACCTTGACCTTTTTCGCCAGGGCGCATTCCTCAGCCGTGATGTAGCCGTGGTAGGCCATGGCATCCAGCACCTGGTTGCGCCGGTAGGCCGCATCTTCAAGATGATAGTAGGGGTTGTAGCCGTTAGGCAGGTTGATGATCCCAGCCAGCATCGCGCTTTCCGGCAGGCTCAGCTCATAGCAGTGCTTGCCGAAGTAGTACGTGGAAGCCCGTTCCACGCCGCGGATGCGGCCGCCGAAGTTCAGCTTGTTCAGATACAGCTGGAAGATTTCCTTCTTGTTCATCAGCCGGTCAAGCTGGATGGCCAGGGCAATCTGCTGCACTTTGTATTCAATGGACTTTGTCCGCTCGGTGCCGGTGTTGCTGGCATCCATGGAATCGATGGAGAAGTAGGTGTTCTTGACCAGCTGCATGGTGAAGGTCGAACCGCCCTGACCGAAGTTGTGATTCTTCAGGTTCTCCAGCGCCGCCTTGGTAAAGCGGGGGATATCGAAGCCGAAGTGGGTGAAGTAACGGGAGTCTTCAATGGCCAGGAAGGCGTCCACAAGGCTTTCCGGGCACATCTCATACGGCACGTTTTCACGGTAATAGACACCGACTTCGGTAATCACATTGCCTTGGGCGTCATAGATCAGGGAAGATTCCTGGCTGACGAAGTCTTCGACTTTCAGCTCCGGCGAATCCTCCAGCATGGAGTTGACCAGCAGCAGGCCGGTGACCCCGCCGATGACCTCGATCATCACCAGCACAACCAGCAGGCATGTGAAGAAGACAAAGATGCCGTGGCGGCGTTTCTTTTTCTTCTGCTCATTGTGCTTCTGCACGGTTTTCTCCGGTGCTTCGTGGGGGATCTCATAGATCTTTGTCGTGGCATCCTCCGGGACATGAGGAGGAACTTCCACGGTTCCCTCATCGAAGAAATTCTTATTTTCATTTTCCGGCTGTTCCGGATGTTCGTTATTCATGTTTTCACTCATTTTATAATCCTCGGGATTTCCGTCCTATTTTAGCATAAGTGATATTTATTTG
>JAFWEA010000128.1 GCA_017543005.1 Solobacterium sp.
ATCAGCGGGGATTCGATCCAGGTCTACCGCGGGCTGGATATCGGCTCGGGCAAGGTAACCCCGCAGGAAACTCATGGCATCGTCCATCATCTGATCGATATCAGGGATCCGCACGAACCGTATTCCGTTGCGGATTTCCAGACCATGGCCCGGGAACTGATCGACCGGCATGATTTTTCGATCATTGCCGGCGGGACCGGGCTGTACCTGAAGGCCTGTCTCTATGACTATGTCTTTCAGAAAGAAGAGGCTGAGGAACCGGTTGATGCACAGCTGGAACAGCTGAGCAACGAAGAACTGTATGCCCGGCTGAAGGAAACAGATCCCGTGCAGGCGGAGAAAATCCATATGAATAACCGGCGGCGGCTGCTCAGAAGCCTGACCATCCAGAAGCGGACCGGCCGGCCCCAGAGTGAACAGGAAGCGGAACAGGCGCATGAACCGCTGTATGATATCTTCATTGCCGGGTGCACGATGCCCCGGGACGTCCTGTATGAGCGCATCAGCCGGCGGGTGGACGGCATGTTTGAAGCCGGACTGGAAGCGGAAGTGCGGGGTCTGCTGGCGGCCGGGGTCAGCTTTGATGATCCGGGCATGCAGGGCATCGGCTACCGGGAATTCCGGCCGTACATGGCCGGGGCCTGCACCATTGACGAAGTGCGGGAAGACATCAAGAAGCACAGCCGGCAGTATGCCAAGCGCCAGTACACCTGGCTGAATCATCAGATGCCGGTACACTGGTTCCAGGTACTGAACGAACAGGAACAGCAGCGCATGCTGAAGGAGATTGCGGAATGGAAGGAAGAGAACTCGAACGGGTAGAACTTCTGCTGGGCAAGGAAGAAACTGCCTGGCTGAAACAGCGCACGGTGTTTGTGGCCGGGGTCGGCGGAGTCGGCTCCTATGCGGTGGAAGGCCTGGCCCGGACCGGCATCGGACATCTGATCCTGGTGGACAAGGACACCGTGGACATCACCAACCTCAACCGGCAGATCATGGCGGTCCATCCGACCGTCGGGCAGGGCAAGTGTGAAGCCATGAAGGAGCGGATCCATTCCTACAATCCGGACTGTGTGGTCGAATGCCTCGAACAGATGGTGGATGCGGCCTGCCTGGAGCGGATTGCGGACTGTGATTTCGCCATCGACGCGATCGATACCGTATCGGCCAAACTGGATTTCATTGAAGCCTGCCACAGATACAACGTGCCGTTTGTGTCATCGCTGGGCATGGGCAACCGGCTGGATCCTTCCCAGGTCCATGTGACGGACCTGTTCAAAACCGAAGGCGATCCGCTGGCCCGCAGTGTGCGCTCCCAGGCCAGAAAGCGCGGCATTGATTACCCGGTGCCAGTGCTGTTCACAAAAGAAGTGCCCTTGATCCAGCATCAGGTGGTCAATCCGGACGGGAAAACCAGGAAGGACAGGATGCCGCCGGCCAGCACGATCTTTGTCCCGGCCGCGGCCGGCCTGCTGGCGGCGAGTTACTGCGTACGCACGCTGCTGGGACAGTATGCGGTCGGGCAGTCAATTTGACTTTTGGTCAAAAGTCTATATCATGAGAATTGATCTGAGAAATCAGACCGATAAAGGAGGTAATCTTAATGAGTGAATTCAATCGTTCAGATGCCTATACCGCTTATGGCGACACATTAAAAGACTACATCATGCGGGTGTTCTCCCGGATGGGCATGGGACTGGCCCTGACGGCCGGCACCGCTTACGGGTGCTACCGCAGCCTGATGACCGGCGGCTTCATGTACTCGCTGCTGTTCCGTTATAACGGCTTTTCGTTCATGTTCTTCGGCTGTGCCATTGTCCAGATTGTGCTGTGCCTGCTGCTGTCGGTGAAGCTGACAACCCTGAAGCCGGCAACGGCAACGGGCCTCTTCTACGGCTATGCGGTCATCACCGGCATCACTTTCAGTGTCCTGCCGCTGTCCTTCGGGGAAGCGACGGTGTTCGGCGCCTTCGCGTTTGCGGCGGTGCTGTTCGGGTGCTGCCTGGTCATCGGCCATACGACCACTGTTGATCTGTCCACCTATCAGGGCCTCTTGATCGGCGGTCTGGTGGGCCTGCTGGTCACTTCGCTGCTGTCGTTCTTCATTCCGGTCTTCCGGGACAGCCTGCTGATCAACTACATCGGCATCATCCTGTTCCTGGCCCTGACGGCCTGGGATATGCAGCGGCTGAAGTCGTTCTACTATCACTTCGGCGGTACAAGTGATCTGGAAGAAAACATCGCGGTATACGGTGCGTTCCAGCTGTATCTGGACTTCATCAACATCTTCCTGCGGGTCCTGCGCATCCTGGCCAGCCGCAACAACCGCAACTAAATCGAAATAGAGAAACCCGCGGCAGCGGGTTTTCTGATCAAAGCGGATATTTTGCCAGCAGGAGTCTTTCCTGCTATATTTTTCCTGAAGGAGAATCTATGCGGCTGGAAGAGTACGGATTTCGTGATTACTACCACAGTTATATGATTCTGGAAGCCGATTCGCTGACGGAACAGTTGAAGGATGTCCTGCCCATCCGGGATGAGGACTGCTTTGTGCTGTGCTCCAGCTATGTGGCGGAAAACCGGCGGCTGACGTTCAACGTGCTGGCGGTCGGGGACGCAGCAGATCACTGCCGGCGGGGACTGCGGCGCAAGGCCATGCTGGGCCTCTATGAATACTGGCAGGTACAGGGCTGTGAAGTCCGCTTTGTCGAACCGGATCTGACCATGGCCCGCAAGAATGCACCGTGGCAGAAACAGCAGGAAGCCTGGACCGACACGGAGCTCTGGTTTACCCGCATGGATCCGCGGCTGGATGCGGTGCGTGACCCGGTTTATCCGGATACGGTCATGACCGGGGTGCTGACCACGGCCGGCATCAGGGAGTTCCCGATGAACCTGGTATCCTTCAACGGGCCGTTTGCGGAAGGAAGGCTGGCAGAGGAGCCGGACGAGGTGCAGGGGCTGCACAAGGGTGAACTGTTCCGGGCTCTGCCGTACCATGCCGGAAACGAGACCCGCCTGCTGACCATCTTTGCCGGAAGCATGCTTTCGCAGGAAGACGAGGAAGCTTTGAAAGAACTGATCAGGACCGGGGATGAGGCCGGCTTCGGCTTCAGCATCCCGACCCTGAAGAACTAGGAGACAACCATGAACGAGACAAAAACTGTGAAATATACCTGCCCGTACTGCGGCCGGGAGTTCGAAACGGATATCTATGATTCAATCAATGCGGCAGACCGGGAGCTGCGCGACCGGGTGGTCAGCGGGGACCTGTTCCGGGTATCCTGCCCGCACTGCAAGAAGGATTTCATGATCCAGTACCCGCTGGTCTACATCGACAGCGTCAACCGCTTCCTGCTCTGGCTGAGCACCCAGGATGCGGGCGAGGCCCTTAAGAGCCTGACCAAGCCGCTGACCGATCAGGGCTATGTGCTGCGGCGCTGCGAGACCCTGGCGGAGATGGCGGAAAAAATCCAGATCCTGGAAGACGGGGTCAGCGACATCATGGTGGAACTGGCCAAATATGATTGCTTCATCGAATTCATTGACAACAAGAAGGGAAAACCGGAGGATGTGACCTCAGTGGAATACCAGAAAACAGAAAACGGGGTCATGAAGATCAACGTGCGGACCGATGACCGCGGCATGGCCTTCCTGATTCCCCTGAGCATGCTGGAAGAAGAGATGGAACAGAACCCGGAACGCTACGAAGTGGACAACGAAACCATCCCGGTCATCAACAGTGCCTGGATCACCAGCCTGTTCATGCCGAGCGAAGGGACTGCCTGAAGAGGAGAAATCCTCTTTTTTTCATAAAAAAATCGGGCTGTTCACCCGATCATTTTCCAGAGATAATCATCACCCATCTGGGTTTTGATGGCTTCGATCTGCTCGGTCAGCTCCCGCGGACACGGGACGGACCAGCGGCCGACCTGTTCCGGCATCAGCCGGGCCATTTTGTCTTCCAGGTCCTGGCGTTCGGCAGTGCTGAGGTCATCATTCTGCAGGCGGCCGGCGGTTTCCAGCAGCAGCCAGGAATGCACCCGTCCGTACAGGCTGACCTGCCGCGGGGTCAGGGTCTTTGTGTCGATGCCGGCTGTTTTGCAGGCTTCGCGGAACATGTGGTAGAGGGCCCGGTGGGAGTATTCCAGATGCCGGGCGGTCATGAAGAAGGACCGGCGGTCGCGGTTGCGGCCGAGGGTAGGAACCTTCTTGCGCAGCCGGCGGCTGAACTCTTCCGTGAATTCAAACACGGTCGGGGTTCCGTCGGCTTCCTTGCCCTGCAGACAGAGTCTGCCATCTGGCAGGGTCTGGAAGTGGTTGACCTGCAGGTTCTGAATCTGAATCGGCGAGAAGCCGACATGAATCATCATGTCAAGGATCATGGCGTCATTGGCCGGCAGTTCCGGCAGGATGGCCTGGAGTCTTTCGATGATGGCCGGATCGGCAAACATCTCCTCCGTATACCGGGTCCGGCTGCGGAGTTCCCCTTTGATCAGCCGGCGGAACGGATTTACATAATCCGGGAACAGCTCGGGATGCCCTTCCATCCGGGCGGCAATGCTGCGGAGCGTTGCCTTATACCGGTGTG
>JAFWEA010000129.1 GCA_017543005.1 Solobacterium sp.
GAAGCCGGGGCGAGCAGTGCCTGTGAACTGGTGACGGAACTCATTCCGTATATCTCCAACCGGGCGGAAATCACCGAACTGGAAGCGACGATCATGCTGGCCGGCATGACGGTCGACACCGGTCATTTCCGGGTGCGGACAGGGGCCCGTACCTACGATGCGGCCAGTACGCTGCGCCGGTATGGGGCTGATCCGCTCCAGGTGGATGAATATCTGAAGGACAGCTATGAGCAGTTTGCCCAGAAGGCAGCGGTCATGAATATGAGTGAACGGATGGACCGCGGGGTTGTCATTGCGCCGGTCCGGGGCATGATCCTGTCCCGCAGCATGATGTCGCAGGCTGCCGACAACCTGCTTGAGATCCAGGGGGTCGAAGCCGCCTTTGTGCTGGCCAACAACACCGATGGGGAAACCGCCATCAGTGCCCGCTCGGCCGGCCGGATCAACGTGCAGCGGATCATGGAAAAGATGCAGGGCGGCGGTCATATGACAGCGGCAGCGATGCAGCGTCCGCGCACGGATATTGATGAAGTAAGAAAAGAACTGATTGATACAATCGAGGAATATTTCCGGGAGGTACAGCAGAATGAAAGTAATTCTGAAAAGTGATGTTAAGAAAGTCGGCAAGAAAGGTGAAATCGTTGATGTTTCTGACGGCTATGCCAGAAACTATCTGATCGCAAGAGGCCTGGCAGTTGCGACAACTGCCAAGAGCCTGGAGATCCTGGCCGAACAGAAGGAACAGGAACATGAAGAAGAAATGAAGCGCAAGGCAGAAGCCGAAGCGCTGGCCGAGAAACTGAACGGCATGAAGTTCCAGTTTATGGTCAATGCCAACGAAGACGGCCGGGTGTTCGGCTCGGTTTCCACCAAGCAGATTGTGGAAGAACTGGCCAAACAGGGCATCCGCATCGACAAGCGGAAGATCCTGGATACCGACCCGATTGTTTCCCTGGGCGTGACCAAGGTCCGGGTGGAACTGTACAAAGGCGTGATCGGCACCGTGAACTGCTGGGTCAAGGGAAAGTAAGATGCCGGCCCGAGTGATGCCTTCGGCCCCGGAAGCGGAAGCGAGTCTTCTGGGGACGATGATGGTCTATCCCAATGCGACAAGAATTGCCATTGAGGAAGGCCTGAGTGAGGATGATTTCTACAGCGAAGCCAACCGGCGGGTTTTTCAGGCTGTCCAGAGTCTGTACCAGGAAGGCAGCCCGGTGGATCTGACAACCGTTTCCACAAGGCTGAATGATCTCGGCCAGCTGGAACACAGCGGCGGGCTGGGCTATCTCACCGCCCTGGCAGATGCGGCTGTCACCAGTGCCAATACCAAGAACTATGTCCGGATGATCCATGACAAGGCAGTCATCCGGAGTCTGATTGAAACAGCTGACCGGATTTCCGAAGAGGGCATGGAAGGTCAGCCGGACATCAATGAATATCTGGACCGGGCGGAAAAAGCGGTCCTCAATATTTCCCGCAGCCGTCGGACCAGTGAATTCAGGAATTCCCAGCAGCTGATGACGGATGTCCTCAGCAATATCCAGAAGATGTCGGACAACCACTCGGATATCACCGGCCTGAAAACCGGTTACCGGGATCTGGACCGGATTACCCATGGTTTCCAGAAGGGTGACCTGATCATTCTGGCGGCCCGTCCGTCCATGGGCAAGACTGCGGTGGCGCTGAACCTGGCGCTGCATTCCGCGCTGTATGAGCCGAAGAAGGCTGTGGCCATCTTCTCGCTGGAAATGTCGGCGGAACAGCTGGCCATGCGTCTGCTCAGTGCCCATGCCAGGGTGCCGGGTGACAACCTCAAGACCGGCTATCTCAGCAATGAGCAGTGGAACAAGGTCAATGAGGCCGCGGCCGAGCTGCGGATGCTCAATCTGTACATCGATGACACCCCGGGCGTACATGTGCCGGATATGTTCAGCAAGTGCCGCCGGCTGCAGGCCGAGCACGGACTGTCGCTGATCCTGATCGACTATATCCAGCTGGTGACCGGATCTTCCGGCCGCAGCGACTACAGCCGCCAGCAGGAA
>JAFWEA010000130.1 GCA_017543005.1 Solobacterium sp.
AAACAGTTCTGTGAAGGCGTTTTGATCCGGGATGGCAATTCCCTTGTTGATGTCACCGAGCAGCAGCAGAGTATCACCCGGTTTGATGTTGAACAGTTCCCGGGCCTGTTTCGGGATCACGATCTGTCCCTTTTCGCCGACTGTGGCAGTCCAGGCGTATTTTCCTTCCGGTGTTTTCATATATTCCCCTCTCATTAGTATGATTTGTATAACTATTCATACTATACCACGAGAACTGAAACATAAAAAGAGCACCCGCCGGTGCTCCTGTATTCATATGCTCAAAGCTTCCGCAGCAGTTCCAGACCGGGGTTCTCCACGTCCAGCAGCGCATAGTTGGTGCCGATGAAGACCGCTGTCTGATTGCGGCGGGACAGTCCGAGCCAAGCACTGAAAGCCCCGGCACTGCCGGTATGCCAGGAGATGCCGTCATCGGTCAGCCGCCAGGCCAGACCGCTCCGGAAGTTCTTTTCCCCTTCGCCATGGACCTGGTGGCAGAGATCCAGATAAGGCCTTTCCCCGTCCATCTGGATGGCCGCATACTTCAGCATGTCTGCCGCCGTGGAATTCATCGCTCCGGCCGCCATGATGACATCGCTCTTCTCCCATTGCCAGCAGGAACAGGGATTGCCCTTCTTGTCATAGCCGGTCAGCGGCACATTGCCGATCATGGTTTCCTTCAGGCCGAGATCATTCTGTGCATAATCATTCATCAGATCCCAGTAGTTCTCCCCGCCGATGACACTCAGGATATAACCCAGGATCCCGTAGCCAAGATTGGAATAGGCAAACTTGTATTCCTTGTCCTTCAGTTTCGTCTCCGCAATCAGTCTGCGCATGACGGTTTCGTCAATGGTGCCGCGGAACGGATTGACATGCAGCAGTCCGTCCGGCTTGTTCATATTGGCAAAGCGGATCAGTGTTTCCAGTGTACCGAAGGGCTTGCCGCCATAACCGCTGGCATGGACAGCCAGCCGGCGCAGCGAAGGATAATACTGTTCCGGCAGATCTTCGATATATGCCGACAGCGGCGCATCGAGATCCGCTTTTCCTTCCCATACATACTTTGCCAGCAATGAAGCAGTAAATGTCTTGCAGATGGAGCCGACCGGATAAGTCAGTACTTCATCAGATTCCTTCTGTTCAGGATCCAGGTGAATGATCTGTGTTTCGCCGTTTTGAAGAATACCGAGGGTCAGTTCCATGTGGGCTGTTTTCGGATAAAGGCTGCGGATAATAGGTTCAGCTGCTTCTCTGATTTCCATAACAATACCCTGCTTTCGTTAACTCCATTTTGGCATGATACTGATCAGATGAAAAGCACCTGCAGGAGGTATTCTTGCATTGATATATCACCTGCCTGTAACCCTCTAACTATATTGATGCAATCTGGCGGAGACACTGTTCCGGCCGTAATCCCGGCATCCATCAACAGGTATTCTTTCCGTTCCCCGTGTCTGTTTACGGCCCGCTGACAAAAAGGCAGAAGTGCCGGGCACATCTGCCAAAGTGCTTTGTTATTATCTGACCCTGCTCATCAGGTCACTGAGGAAGTCCTCTCTCCAGGAATATTCCGCCATGAATTCTTCTTCAAAACGGGTATCTCCACCGTTTTTGCCGGCCATCCAGTCATAGAAATCACAGTCGAATACAGCCGTGTTGGCGATCTGTCCATGTGACGTGGATATCAGCATCTCCTGAATCCCCTGATCCCGCAGCGCCTTTTTCAGCCGCCGCAGGGCATTGTAGTAAACAATCATATTGCGGTTGCTGTAGGGCCTGGATTTCCAGATCGTTGAGAAGATTTCTTCGTTGCTGATTTCCCGGCTGCGCCGGCTGATCACAATGGCCAGGATTTCCCTGGCCTTCCCCCGCAGCACACAGGGGCTGCCGTTGCGGAAGACAACAAACCGGCCGAATGTCTGCACATAGATTTCTTTGGTTTTGGCATTATCAAACGCCTCCATGCGTGCGCAGAGTTCACTGACCGAAGTGTCTTTGAAATGACGGAACAGCCAGGCATCACCACTGACAAAATCAACAACCAAAACCGGCAGATCTGTCATATTGTTCAGGTGTTTCAACAACTGCCGTATAACTGCATCCGAAATGGATCTGCTGATGACTGCCACATCTGCCTGCGGCAGCGGATTTGCCTCAGCCGCTTCCGATACAGACAGATATATCATTTCATCTTTATTGTATTTTTTGGAGGAAAAATAGA
>JAFWEA010000131.1 GCA_017543005.1 Solobacterium sp.
AGACCTTGACCCCGTGGATGTGGCAGTACGTGATCGCCTGCACCATCTCTTCATGATCGAAATTGCCGGCAAAAGCCCGCGCCGAAAACCCGGTGCCGCCCAGGTAGACAGCATCGCATCCGGCTGCCACGGCAGCTTTCAATGCATCCATATTGCCGGCCGGAGCCAGCAGTTCAATCTTCTTCTGCATATGTTCGGATAATCTGATAGGCCCTGATTAAATCGTCCATGCGCATCCTGGCATTCGCCCCGGATGTACTGGGCAAGGCAATATGCGGCAGTTCACACTGCACATACTGTTCGTAAAGCCGGCTGGCTTTTGTCCCGGTTGTGAAGACGGCCCTGATCTTCGTACCGGCCGCAAAAGATGCAATATCGTTAACGCTGACATCGGTTATGGACGCATCCGAGCTGCCGTGTATGCGGCAGGAACGGATGACATCCCACAGGGCGATGCCGTGATCCAGGCAGAACTGCCGGCGGTCAGTGATCTCGGTTTCGAAGACCGCTGCCATCACCCGCCAGAACCGGTTGCCCGGATTGGCATAGTAGAAGTTCTTCTCACGTGATACAACCGATGGGAATGAACCAAGAATGAGCACTTTTGCGTGCTCATTCCAGACAGGTTCAAACGGATGAATCAACAGCGGCTCAGTGGGAATCAACGTCGTAGACACTGAGGTATTCCTTGGCCAGACCGCCTTCGGAAGTTTCCTTGAGTTCGATCGGAATCATCTCACCGGTTTCATTCATGGTATGAACAACCATGTCGAAGGTGATGACATGATCCTTGATCTTGGACATATGTCTGGACAGCAGCGCTGCGTCCCTGGCTCTCAGGATGCCCATGCCGTTTCTTTCAATGCACGGGATCATGACATAACCCAGCACCGGGTCGCAGGTCAGGCCAAGGTTGTGTTCCATGCCGATTTCAGCTGCGTATTCGATCTGTTCAATGGATTCCCCTTCCAGATAGGCAATGGCGGCAGCGGCCATGGATACGGCTGCACCGACTTCTGCCTGACAGCCGCCCACTGCCCCGGAAATGGTGGCATTGGTCTTGATGACATTGCCGAAGACACCGCCGACAGCCAGCGCGTCAACAACCTGCTCACGCGGAAAATCGCGATCCTTGATATAGTAATAAACCATGGCAGCGATGATGCCGCAGGAGCCCAGTGTCGGTCCGGTAACGCTCATATGACCGTCTGCACTTTCTTCACAGGCCGCATACGCATAGGCCATCAGCCGCACGGTGTCACGTTCGGCAGCGCCACAGATGCGGGACTGTTCATAGAGGGCCTTGGCACTCCGCAGCAGCGCCAGCTTGCCCGGCAGATGTCCTTCGGCATTCAGCCCGCGCTTAACGGCATCGATTTCTGCATCAACAATTTCACTCAGGAAATACTTGAGATCCGGTTCATAAGAATATACATACTGCGGCAGAGTAATGTTTTCTCTCTGCAGCCGGTCATAGACTTCTTTCCAGTTCTTTTCGGTATAGAGATCATCATTCCATTCCAGATGCTTCTCCTTGATGCGGATACTGCCGCCGCCGACCGAGAAGATTGTCCACTTGTGCTGTTCAACATGATCATCATCAAAGGCGGTCAGATAAAAGCCGTTCGGGAACTCTTCTTCCCAGTCAAGTGAGAATTTGACTTCAGTATGTCCGGGCAGTGAATTGATGATGATGGCATCGGTATGATGGCCCTTGCCGGTCAGTGAAAGCGAACCGAACAGTTCTGCTTCATAATACGGATACGGTCCGAATTCTTCGACAAAGAGCTTGCAGGCCCGATGCGGTGCGATTGTGTGGGAACTGCTTGGACCAGGTCCCACCTTGTAGAGTTCTTTTAATGACTGCATTGTTTTATTCTCCCCAGAAGGAATTGTTCAAATCCTTCTTTACCTCCTACGGTACCGTTCTTGATCTGCTGATCCAGGGTGGCCAGCCGGTCAAGAAGTGCCAGTATATCCTTTGATGTCATGCCCCGGGCACTGCGCAGCTCCCGTTCAGGAAACCGGCGGCCGGTATACTTTTCGATCCGGTCAAAGGACATGCCGCATTCGTCACATCTGACTACATTATATACACTTCTCAGCCGGTAAGCCAGCAGCGGGATCACGGCCTGATGTGACATTCTTTCAATGGTAATCAGTTCATCGAGGTACCTCATCATTCCGGCCGCATCACCACGCAGGAATGCATCCCCGAATTTCCAGACGTTGACCTCCGGATTTACCGGGATCAGATGTTCAATATCAATGCGGTCCAGATCGCTGACCCCGTACAGCAGCAGCTTGTCCATGGCCTTGTAAAACTGGGTGGTGCTGCCGTCAATACGCTCATCGAGTTCCTGCCTGGCTTCCCGAGTCAGATGCAGGTTGTTCTCCCGCAGCGTCCGGTCAATTTCGATATTCAGTTCATTGCGGGACATCTGGCTGAAGGTCCGATGCTGGACAGTCTTATCGAACCAGGAAGAAAGAACCTTGTATTCCTTCGTCCGTTTGTCGGCATCATAGCCGAAGCAGTACAGGATCAGGTCTGCTTCATCATTCGGATCGGCACAGTAGCGCTCCAGCAGCCGGGCAATATTCTGATCTTTTGTTTCACTCTTGGCAGGTGTTTCCTTGCGGCTGCGCGAGCTCTGCAGAAAATACGGACTGTCGATAATAACAGTCCGCTTATCCCCAAACAGAGATATTGTACTGCATGCTGAAAGAGCATCCGCCAGACTGAAGGATGAACGGACGGAACCGTCGATATTCTGAATATTTTCCGGCAGGACACCCGACTTGCGGATGATATCCTGACGGGCCTTGGCCATGCGGTATGTTTCCGTACCTTCCAGCAGATAGATCATGTGTTTATTATATCAATCTTTCTCTGTGCGGTCACAAGCAAGTTCATACGGGGCAGGAAGAAGATGGAGACATCCCCTTCCTTTCTGGTTGTAAGATACGGTACATGGGCGTTATTCAAACGTTCGAGCACCTGGGGATCGGGATGATGATAAATGCTGTAGGCACCGCAGGATATGACCGCAAGCCGGGGCTGGATGGCATTGAGCAGTTCCGCTGCTGTGCCGGTCTGGCTGCCGTGATGCGACAGCTTGAGCACATCAGCCCGCAGGTTTCCGTACTGCCGGATGAGTCTTCGCTCGACGTCCTGTGAGATGTCGCCTGTAAACAGAAACTTAAGATGATTTACTTCGGTATAAATCACCTGGGAATTGTCATTGTCGTTGTCTGACCGGGCAGGGTTCAGTTCCAGCAAAAGAAACGGTCCCTTCTGCCACTGTCCGAAGGATCCGGTGATTACCGGACAGCGGTATTCGGCAGACAGTCTTTCTGCATTGCCGGAATGATCATTGTCATCATGCGAGACAAAGATGGCGTCCAGATGCCGGATTCCCTTCGCATTGAGCAGGTTGACGATGTTGTCGTGCTGTGATAGCTTGCCGGTATCGATCAGGATATTGCCACGGTTTAAGGGTGCCCGCAGCAGAAAGCAGTCCCCCTGCCCAACATTGAGAAAAGTAATCTCACCCAGCGGATGGAACAGCCCGCCCAGCAGGAAAAGATACAGCAGTGCCGTGATGATCGGCAGGCGTTTTTTATGGCGGCGGAATGTGGCTGCCAGCAGCAGAAAGAACGGCAGGCCGAAACCGAGAAGATTACCCGGTATGGCAAACGGCTGCAGCAGTCTGCCCAGGCTGTCAACCGCATCTGCAATCGGGACAATGGGAAACAACGGGATGAATACAGTGAGACAGCTCAGCCAGATCAGCAGGCCGCTGAGCATCCTCAGTGCAGGAAACAGCAGGATACGGACCGGATTGACGACGCTGTCGGAAAGACTGGCAAGTATGGAAAGAAACAGGAATCTCTGCAGCCGGCCGGACATTTCACCGGAAAGAAACATGCGGTATGCCATGATCAGCTGAAAGCCTGTACTGGCTGCCGCTTCCGGATACACCAGCAGCATCAATGCCGCGGTGAGGCCTGCCCGCTCATGCCTGGTCAAATCCCTGTCATTCAATAAACCGTAGACCAACCGTTGCGTCAGCATCAGCGGGAAATGATAGAAAATACAGAGAAACAGATTCAGCCGGCGCATCAGCTTCTCCCGGCGGCTGCCGGACAATTTACTTTTCAGCAGCCGGTCGAGAAGTGCCAGGGCGGCCGTCCAGGAAAACCCGCTGTCTTCCAGCAGGCCGGCAAATGAATAGTCTTTGTTCCGGACGCCCAGCAGGATCCGCTGCAGGATAGCCCCTGTTTCTTCGTTGTAATGCGTCTGCAGGTATTTCTGCAGCAAGCTGCGCATGGTGGGCAGCTGATAGTGTACCGTTACACTATCGGCATGCATCACCGCAATGATGCCCTGCCGCCGGCACCAGTCAGAGAAAGAAAAACGATAGAAACCGGGACTGTCCTGCGGTTTTTCAGGTGTTCCGGTGACTGTGACAAAACTGTCATAGCGAAGTTGCTGATCGGTATAGATCATGATCCGGCTGAAAGCAGTCTGTACTGTCACGTAGGTCTCCTGCACCCTGATGACGCGGCCGCTGATTATGTCTTTTGGGATTGGCGCGGGAATGGAAACGGTGCAGCAGAAAAGAAGTATGAGGACCGCCGGCCAGTGCGCACTTTTTACCCGCATCCAGTAGACCAGCGTCAGCAGTACCGCTGCCGGCAATGAGAATCCTTTCGGGATATGCCGCTGCACGAAAAACAGGATGGCCAGAAGCTGGGCATAATGCACCAGTTCCCTGCCGGTTGCCTCAAAGCGTGATGAAAGCCGCAATCTTTTCATATTTTGCCGGTCCGATCCCTTTTACCTGCTGGATGTCTTCCAGCTTCTGAAACAGGCCGTTTTCCGTCCGGTAGGCAATGATTTTCTCGGCCGTGGCCGGACCGATGCCCGGCAGCAATACCAGTTCTTCCAGCGGCGCGGTGTTGATGGAGACCTGCAGGACGGACTCTTCTCTTCGCACCGGGATGTTCAGCACATCATGATCATTGAGCACCTGTTCCGGATTCAGCAGGCCCGGATCGGCATCTTCGCTGAGTTCGATTTCCTGCAGGGCATCCCGGACGGTGGCGTGCAGCGGCAGTGTCAGTGAATCCGGCCGGTCGGCTGCCCCGGTAACTGTGATGGTGATCGTATCCTCCTGCAGGCTGTCAATATCGTATGCCGTCATCTGTATGGACAGGCTCAGCAGGAACAACACGAAAAAAATAAGCAGCTGTTTCATGGGAAACCTCCGCTTATTTTATTCGCATCTTCTGTATGAATTGCTTACTTGACTTTGACAATCATGACCTGATACGGCTTCTTGACCGGTACGGTTACGGTGGAACCGATCCGCTTGTCAAGGATGGCCTGGGCCAGCGGTGTCTCGTTGGACAGCTTGCCGTTGAGCGGGTCTGCTTCGGTGGAACCGACGATTGTATAATCCGCTTCCAGTTCGGTATCCATGAACTTGATCGTTACCGTGGAACCGATTCTGACAGTCTTGGAACCGCCCTTCTTGGTATCGATGATTTCATAGTTGGCCAGCTGGTATTCCAGTTCGGCAATCCGCGCTTCAACCTGTGCCTGCATGTCACGGGCGGCATCGTAGTCGGCGTTTTCGGAAAGGTCGCCGAGGGCTCTGGCTTCCTTCAGTTCCTGCTTGACTTCCTCACGGACAACATGGACCAGGTTATTATATTCATCCTGAAGTTTCTTTAGACCTTCTTCGGTAACATAGATTTTCTCGTCTGCCATAGTAATCACTCCTTTATTTTTTTCGCCTGTGTATTATATCATCGAGCGATGAATGACGCTACTGATTTTTGTGACCAGAAGGTCAATGGCGACGGTATTGCTGCCGCCTTCCGGGATGATGATATCAGCATAGCGCTTGCTGGGTTCAATGAAGGATTCGTGCATGACCCGAACAGTGCTGACATACTGGTTGACGACGTTGTCCAGGCTTCTGCCGCGTTCCTTGACATCACGCAGCAGCCGTCTGATAAAACGGACATCGGCATCGGTATCGACATAGATCTTGATATCCAGCAGATCGCGCAGTTCTTCGCTTTCCAGCACGAACAGGCCTTCCAGAACGATGACATCAGCCGGCTTGCACAGCACCGTCACATCGGAACGGGTGTGATTGACAAAGTCATAGGTCGGCCGCAGGATTTCCTGTCCGTCCATCAGCATATGCACATGCTTGATCAGCAGATCATTGTCAAAGGCAAACGGATGATCGTAGTTCGTGATAATTCTCTCTTCCATCGGTTTGTTGCTCTGATCCTTGTAGTAGTCATCCTGGCGGATGATCAGGACCGAGCGTTCATCTGAGAATACATCCTGAATCTTTTTGGCGATGGATGATTTGCCGGAGGCGGATCCGCCGGCGATGCCAATGATAATCGGTTTGTTCATTCGTTTTCTTCCTCCCGTTCGATGACGGATATGAGATTGCCGTCATCATCGTAATTCAGCTCCAGGCAGAACGGCCGCGGATCACCGGCCAGCATTTTCTTCAGAAAGGCCCTGTCGCCCGGCCAGAGTTCCAGATTCAGGATCTCTTCTTCCGGAATCCAGGCCAGGGTGCCTTCGAGGCAGTCAATCTGCGTGCCATGGAAGTCCTGAGAGCTGTAAACCCACATTTTTTCGGCATCTTTTGTGCCGTATAC
>JAFWEA010000132.1 GCA_017543005.1 Solobacterium sp.
GGAGAAGCGTGCCATCAGCGGCATCAAGGCCACCATGATCATGCAGGCCATCTTCTGTGCCGTCATGGCCTTCGTCCTGCCGATGGCTGCGGGTTCCCTGATTGACCTGTTCGGTCTGGCCGACGATCCCAATGTCATCTCTCTGGGCCGGATGGGTATCAGTTTCGCCGCCCGGTTCTATGTCATCTTCGCCCTGTTCCAGACCCTCAACCAGTTCCACCGCGGGGTCGGCGACACAAAGTTCTCGCTGGTTGCCAGCATCTTCATGATCATGGTCCGTATCCCGGTCACCTATCTCCTGGTGCATATCATCCAGCTGGGTGAGATCTCCATCTGGATGGGTATGGTCAGCGGCTGGTGTGCCTCCCTGCTGATCAACAGTCTCCGGTTCTTCTCCGGCGGCTGGCGCGGCAAGGCATACATCCAGCTCAAGAGCACTGAAGCAGACGCATAATGACAACAACGGTCAGCACCCTGACCGTTTATTTTTGGGTATAGACTTTTAAAAGAAAGCATTTTATTTATTTGTTATATGAAAACAGGCACGCTTCTGAAAACAAAACGTATTGAAGCCGGACTCAGCCAACAACAACTCGCAGATAAACTATACATTGACAGGTCTATGATATCCCGGTGGGAATCCGAAAAGTCCCAACCGAATGAACAGCAGCTTCAGCAGTTATGTGACGTTCTAAATATTCCTTATGACTCGTTTTTTGATCAGAACAAGCCGGAAAACACATACATCTCCAGAATTACAAATGAACAGATTTACAGTTATATAGTCTTGATTGTTTGTTCTGTTATAGGCTTATTTGTCAAACCTTGGGGATTACCTTTTGCTGCTTTTTCTGTTTACTACTCATTCAAAAAAAGAATGCCGTTGTTATTCAAACTATTCAGCATTCTTGTATTCTTATACTGTCTGGACAATCTTTTGTTTTTGTTTGGTATCTATATCATTCGTCCAAAGATAACGATTGATTAATTATGTGTGACTACGATACTTCCCGAACTGATATTACTTCGTAAATACTTGCTTGTTGTTATCCAAAGGCTGCTTAGAGTTATTGTATAGGTGGCTTGAACAGAAGAATCAACAGTCAGAGATGATGAAGATACTGAATATCCGCTGACGGAATAATTACCATCATAAGCAGAAGATATTTGATTGCTATTATTTATATATATCTTGTACGACATTGTGAGATATTCATTTTGCATTTTGATTAAATGTTCACCATTTAGCGAAGAAGTTACACTGATTGTAGTTAATATACCCTTTTCGTCTATAAACACATACTCCTGATAAGCTTCATCTACAGAAAAAGAAATGGCCTCATTTTGCTCTTCTGTTGTTTTTACATCTTGAGCTTTTATTGGAATAGTGGTCATAATAATTGCACATAGAACTATTAATAGTTTTTTTATCATCTATTTCTCCTTTTATACTTACATTTAGAGAGTTTTTGAAGATCAGTCCAAAAACTCTCTATGTTAAATATGACAAATTAGACTAGTATTTTTTGCTCATAATACGTGTTTGAAGGTGTGCTACTGCCAACATAGTAATATGCATCATATTTATAATATGACACCGTAGGTGCACTGACAGTATTTGAATACTTAGTAGCTGTATAAAAGAAACTTGAAACTCCCAATGATTGAGCTGCCGCTGCTGTGATAATCCCACTGGCAACATTAGTAAATATATCTGTCCACGTTGAGGTTCCGATGAGTTTTAAACATATCTTGGTTGCAACATACGCTATAGTACAATTAACAATTGTGTTTCCTAAATTTACGTAACCAGATGAGGATACAGGACCGCTGAAAACTATGTTTCCCCATCCAGATGGTATAGTTCCAAAATAAGCAGACGCATATCCCTTGATTTCGTTAATTGTGCTTTGGCCACTTCCCATTAAATCCAAATCAAGATATCCATCAACATATACTTCTCCATTTGCCTTAAATAGTATTTCGTTAATTGTATTTGCTTCTTTAATAGAAATTCTTACATCGTTGTTCGTAAGCTTTGCATAGGAATATTCTGTTATTAGATCATTAACTAACGTAACCCGTATTATAATCCTATCATTTTCCTGTTCTGTATTTTGAATAGTACCTAAAGGAAAACCCCTTTCATTGATAAAAACAATTGCTTCTTCTATTTGCTTATCGTTTTTTTCCTCTAACGCATGTGTATGTTCTGTCATAAGATTTATTGACAAAAGCATAGAAAGCAATAATGTGAGTGTGCTTCTTAATCGTTTCATATAATTATCCCTCCTGATTGAATCATACATACCGGGACTTCGTTCGATTGTGCACAACACATCACATATTGTGCTTCCTTGTATATTCACATTTTGTGACAGATATTTCACCACTTAATCAATAGGAGTAAACCCGGGTTCGATATAATAACAATAAACAAATACAGTGTTTGTAATTATACTCTCGCTTTAATGTCATGTAATTCAGGAGTCATTCATGAAATTTAAGAAACCGGATTTTGTTCAAACTGTATTAATTACTGCGCTTACCGTTATCTGTATTTTAAGCATGCTGTTTGCGCTACATGTAATCAGCCAAAGTTTCTTCAGTACTGCAATCGGATGGCTTTATTGCCTCATGGGCATGGAAATGCTAATAGCCATAATAAAAAAGAACTCAGTCTATCACGATCGATTTGAACTCCGTGTGCTCGGAATGATTTATTTTCTTGTGATGTTTAACAGCCGGCTGTTTATACTCGGTGTTCCTCTCAGTGATTCGAGGATATTGCTTGTAACGGCAGTGCTCAACATCAGTTCTCTCGCCATGATTCTGACGGCCAGGCACTATATTTCAAAACCGACGGAAACGGAATAATTTTGAAAGGTAAAAACTTATGACACAGGAAAAAAGACTGCAAAATGTGCTAATCCGTATTATTCTTGCTGCTCTAACCCTTTTGATTCTTCCTGGCTGTTCATCGAAACTATCTCCGGTTGATTCTCTTCTCAAGGCAGAACCCGATACACTTGAATACCGCATGATGTACCGCTATACGGATCCGATCACGGAACAGGTCAATCCGTATCTCAGCGGCTGGCTCCCGGCTGATGCCGAGGCATTGCCTGCCGGGGAATTATACGGTGATGAATGGCAGAAATTCATCAATGAGACCGGCCGGGATACAATCCTAAAACTGCAGGAAGCCCTGCGTACGGCTGCTCTGAAGGAAACAGATAAGCCGATGGATGAAAAGGAAATCAGCTACATGGTCCGTCTGCCGGATGAAACGGTTTATTCCTTTTACCGCAATGGATACATCAAAACTGTTAACGGGGATGAACGGCATATTTATACGGTTGAATCATCTGCCTATGATGAGCTGATGCAGGAACTGGATGCGTATATACCCTTCTGGACAACGCCTGAATTCCGGGCAGACATGTTTCCTGATTCCTGAAGCACTTTATCACCATAATGAAACGGACTCTGATGTGGTCAATGCATCAGAGTTTTCTTATACTTTTATCGGATTTCATGCAAAGGTATTCCGGAAAGCATTATCAGAACACACCGTTTGCTCGTGATATACCTTCACATTCCATACATTTCTAAAGTGTCACTTCAGATTTGTATAAATTATACGCATGCGTGATTCCGTTTCTTACTTACTGTATTCAATATGCCAAGGCCATGCAGAAACACCACATTTTCAATCAATCAACTATAATCAGAGTAACGGGAGGTAATCATTATGGAGAAATACTATAAGGATATTCTTCTGACAACCGAATTCACCCCGGACGATGTGGAAACAGCCATCCGCCGGCAGTGTGAGATCTTCGGTCAGGAATTCGGCTTTCTGGACTCATCCCACCCCTATGCCGAGCGGGCCCAGCGTGACTTTGCCGCCAACTGGCGGGAAGGAAAGGATTTCCTTCTGATTGCCAGAAAGGACGGAAAGTTTGCCGGCACGATCACCCTGATGGGCGAAGATAATGGTGTGGCCCGGCTGCGTTTCCTCATTGTGGAAAACGAACTGCGGGGCATGGGACTTGGCAAGGCGATCGTCACCACGGCCCTGGAATGGGCAAAAGATATGGGCTATCGCCATGTTTACCTCACCACCCACTCTGTCCTGACCACCGCCCGCAAGATGTATCAGTCTCTGGGCTTTGTGAAAACAGCTGAGGAATCGGCGGAAGAAGTATGCCCGGGTGCCATGGAAGAAACCTGGGAGATTGACCTGTGAAAAACCGCAGGCTGAATGATGTATTGATCCTGGCTGCGCTGCTGGTGTTTGCCTGGTATATGGAAGGGCGCGGTTTTCGGCATATCTTTTCTCTGTCGGTCATCCTGACGATCCTGGCCGGCATCAGCTGGCTGCTGATGAAACTGCTGCGGATCGATGAGCGCCGCTATGAAGAAGTCTTTCTCGGTGTCCTCGCCACGGCGGCTTTCGTGATCCCGTTTCTGCCTACCCTGGCCGGGCTGGACAGGGATTATGCCTGTCTGCTGGCGACAGCCGTTATACGCTGTGCCGGACTGTCTACAATCAGTGCGACCCGTAAAGGTTCTCTTTATTACGGAGAGGGAACCCTGCAGCTGCTGGTGATCCTCTTCTTTATCCTCACTTACATAAGTCCGGCTCTGATCCATACCCAGGCTAATACCGGCATGATGTATCTGGCTGCAGCTCTCTTCACAGCTGTCACCTTTAGCATGATCCCGATCCTGCGGATGTATGCCCGAAATAATACACTGTAACCGGAGGTGATCAATATGATTCAGACCTATCTTTCCCCGGCCGCCGGCAAGCGGCTGATCGCCAAAGCCCTGGCTGCCCGGGCAGACGTCCAGACAGCCCTGAAGGAACACACCATTCTGGTGATCAAGGGTTCCACTAATGCCCCGCTGGCCGAAGAGCTGCTGAAGCTGTGCGGGTATGATGAAAAAGTGCGCGGCTTCTACCGCGGCATCTTCAAACCGGCTGAGGCCGAAGCGAAATACCCGGTAAACAAATGTGACCTGATCTTCCGCAAAGGCGAAGTGATCCGGGACAAGACCGTATTTGACATCGCCGATGAGCTTGGGCCGGATGACATTGCCTTCAAGGGGGCCAACGCAGTCAATCCGCTGACCCATCAGGCGGCTGTGCTGATCGGCAACCCGACCGGCGGAACCATGGTGCCGCTGACCAAGGCTGTCATCGGCAAACGCATGAAGCTGATTCATCCGGTGGGTCTGGAAAAGCGCAACCGCAATGACCTGAACATGATGGCCCAGCTGTGCAACGAAAGCAGCACCCAGGGCGTCCGCATGGTGGTCTCGCCCGGCACGGCCTATACCGAAGTTGATGCCTTCCGGGACCTGTTCGGCATCAAGGCCATTCTGATCGCTGCCGGCGGCGTGGCCGGTTATGAAGGCGGCTGTTTCTTCCTGCTGCAGAGCGAAGAAGAAGCCCTGGCAAAGTGCAGGGACATGCTGGCGGAAATCACCGCCGAACCACCGTTTGAACTTTAGGCAAATTGAAAGGATCACTGCGCGTGATCCTTTTTTCGTTTACATCAGCGGGGCAATGATCTTCATGAAGACCCCGGTCAGTTTGTAGAACAGCGATTCTTTCCGGATGGTTTCGGCGGTCACCGCACGGCATTTCTGCAATGTGTTCTGGAAATCCTGTTCGATCTCCGGGATGCATGCACAGCGGAAAAGATAGACCGCGCATTCGAAGTGATGATACAGGCTCCGGTAATCCAGGTTGATCGTGCCGACCACGGCTTTTTCATCATCACTGACAAATACTTTGGCATGCACGAAACCCGGCGTATATTCGTAAATCTTCACACCGGCTTCGGTCAGCGAACGGTAATGCGTCTTGGCCAGGGAATACGCCAGTTTCTTGTCCGGGATGCCCGGCAGGATCAGCTTCACATCCACCCCGCGTTCCGCCGCATATTTCAGCGCCGTTTCCAGTTCGTTGTCCAGGATCAGGTACGGCGTCATGATATGCACATAGCTCCTGGCCCGGTACAGAATATCCATATACACGTTCTCGCCGACCTTGTCATTGTCCAGCGGGAAGTCACAGTACGGCATGACATAGCCGTCGTTTTCAGCCGGCTCCCGGATTTCCGTTCCTGCCCAGCTGATTTCCGTTTCGCTCATATTCCACATCTGCAGGAACATCAGGGTCAGGCTCTGCACGGCCTCGCCCTTCAGCATGACCGCGGTGTCTTTCCAGTGTCCGAACCGCTCGATGTGATTGATATATTCATCCGCCAGGTTCACCCCGCCGGTAAAGCCAACTTTGCCGTCAATGACGAGGATCTTGCGGTGATCCCGGTAGTTGTAGTGCGATGAAATAAACGGTTCGATCTTGGCAAACGGCTTGCAGCGGATGCCGAGGGCTGCCAGTTTTTTCGGATACAGTGCATTCAGGGTGGAGATCTCGCACATGCCGTCATACATGACCCGCACATCCACACCTGCTTTTGCCTTGTCTGCCAGGATCTTCAGGATACTGCCCCACATCAGGCCTTCATCAATAATGAAGTATTCCAGCCAGATGAACTTTTCCGCTTTCTCCAGCTCTTCCAGCATTGCCTCGAACTTGGCTTCCCCGCTGCCGAAGAACCTGACCTGCGTATGTTCATAGACCGGGAAGCACCCGGTGCGGTTCAGATACCGGCACAGATCATCCGTGCCGGAGTCGATCAGTTCCTGCTTTGCATATGTTTCCGGATCCTGGGTCAGTGTATGCTTTGTCAGGCCAATCAGATCTTCCATGCGCTGCCGCAGTACCCGGTGTCCGATATTCCGCTGTGTAAACCAGAGCAAGATCGTAGCCGGCACCGGCATCAGCATGATCAGATACATCCATGTCAGTTTGGCACTGTAGTCCATCGTGTTGTTGAACAGATAGAACACCATGATCAGCGAGAAAATGCCCTGGACCGTCGCAAACCAGGTGAAATAGTCTGAAAACCAAAGATAGAAACCCAGCAGCAGGATGATTTCCATCACCAGCAGCACCGCCACCAGACCGACCCGGCTGAAAACAAGCCGCAGCAGTCCCTTCCGTTTCCGGGGCATCAGTGTCAATATCTCTCTGTTTTCCATTAGGCACCCCCTCGAGTTTTATTACATTAACAGTATATTTATCACATAATGACGGGGAATTGTCATGATTTTGCCCTTGAAAAATAGCATGCTTTGCAAAGATAATTAAATCAGAGGACAGAGTCTTTCATCTACACAGTTTTCTGTGTGCAGAAAGGGAAAGGAAGGAACAGCATGAAGAAAATAATTACGATCAGCCGGCAGTTCGGCAGCGGCGGCAGAACCATCGGCAAGGAAGTTGCGGAGAGGCTTGGCATTCCGTGCTATGATCAGGAACTGATCCAGAAGATTTCCGAGGAAACCGGCCTGGACGGTGACTACATCAAGGAAAACGGTGAGTACACGGTCTACAGAGGCTGGTTTGCAAATGCCTTCCTGGCCCGTGACGAACGTGGTCTTTCCACGCAGGACTACATCTGGCTGGCCCAGCTGCAGATCATCCAGCAGCTGGCTGACAAGGAATCCTGTGTCATCGTCGGTCGCTGCGCAGACTATATTCTGCGGGACAGACCGAACGTCCTGAAGACCTTCATCCATGCGGATACCGCCTGGCGGGCAGACCGGATTGTCAGGGTCTATGGTGAAACTGACGAGACTCCGGAAAAGCGCCTGAAGGACAAGGACGAAAGAAGAAAGGCCTACTATCAGCGTTACACCGACATGGAAATGGGTGAAGCCGTCAACTACCACATTTCCCTGGACAGCGGTGTCATCGGTCTGGACAAGTGTGTAGATATCATCTGCGATCTCTACAACAACATGGATGACGAGTAAGCCTGAATATCAACATACTTAAAGGAATTGCATGGGCAGTTCCTTTATTTTTCTTCTTTTTTCGTATCGAATACATCCTCGTATTTCAGATATTCACCTTTTCCTTCGGCAACCATCCGGGCAGATTCAAGCATCGCCTCAACAGCAGGCCTGATCCTTGCCTGCCTTGTTTTGAATTCTGCCAGCAATTCCTGGCCGCTGTAGCCTTCCGCAATCAATTCGGCCAGAATCTGTGTGGCATATTCTCCGTCGGGAACACGGGATACAGGCTCAATAATCAGAAACCCGTCGCCCAGTGTGCAGATTGCATCTCTGTCAAATCCGAGGGCAGAATAAAACTTTTGCGGAATCGTAAACTGACGCTTTGAAGTGATAGTCACACGCTTTCGCTCCGGGGCTGCAGCAGTATATGTTGTCATATCATCACCTCCTTCATAAATCAAGGATTCCTTGTTTCCTTGTTTTAATTATATCCTGAGTTCCTGCTGCCGGCAATCATGCGAAGAACAGCCTGTACCCGGGGCAGAAAGAAAACAGGGTCTCTGCCCTGCTTTCACTGTATTCATTATTTTCTGTATAACTTCAGTTATACCTTTTTCTTCTGGTTCCGGATCTTCGGCTCGGCATCCACGTTCCGGCCGCAGTGCTTGCACACTTCGTCATAGCGGCCGACATTCTTGCCGCAGTGCGGGCAGCGCATGAACTTGAAAGAGAAGATAAACTGGATCAGCAGGGACAGGAAAACACCGACCGAAATCCAGCCCCGGTACTGCGGGAACAGGAAGAACAGGCCCACAAAGCCGATCAGAACCATATACAGAACATCAGATACTTTTTTTGCTTTTTTAAGATTCATATAAAACTCCAATGATCAGAATATATCATGATCCGGATCCGTGTTCCAGTGGTATTCCATCCGTCTGGCAGCGGTCTCTGCGGCATCCTGGCCATGCTGATCAGCGATGAAGCCCAGGGCCATGTCAATGCCGGCCGACACCCCGGCGGATGTATAGATATTCCCGGTCTTCACCCAGCGGGGCTGGCGCTGCCAGTCCACTGCCGGACCGCAGCCCTGTACCCAGGCAAAGGAATTCTTGTTGGAAGTGGCCCGCAGCCCATCCAGCCTTCCAGTTTCCGCCAGCAGGGCCGAGCCCGTACAGACGGTCAGGATAAATTCCGCTCCTGCCAGCAGGTGATCAAGCGTGTGAATAAAATCGGTGTCCCTGGCCAGGGGTCTGGTGCCCATACCGCCGGGGATCAGCCAGATCTCGTCAGGCCGCGGTTCGGCCTTTTCCGTTTCCGTGCGGACCCCGTGCCGGTTGGCAATCACGCCGCCCTCCACGGACAGGAAATGAATGTCATACTCGCCGGTCATCGCAAAGGCCTCCACCGGGCCGAAGACATCAAGGGTTTCAAAGCCGTCAAACAGCAGGATATTCAGTCGTTTCATATCACGCCTCCAGGTCAGCCATCCGGCCGATCACAATTGCTCTGGCATTGCTGCCATGTCCGATATAAGGAGTAACGGCCAGCGGCACGTCTTCCGGCAGGAGCTCTGCCAGCATCTCCGCCACCGTCGGTTTCAGGCCTTCCCGATCCATCTGGGTGAATGTTCCCAGCAGGACACCCGATACCCGGTCAAACACACCCATCTGCCGCAGCTGCACCAGTGAAGTCTTCATACGGGCCGGACCGCCGGACATGCTTTCCAATAACAGGATCTTGCCGGTCATGTCAGGGAAATACGGGGTGCCGGCCAGCTTAAGCAGACAGCGGATGTTGCCGCCGGCAATGACACCGCGCATATGACTGCCGCGCACAAAGCAGATCTGCAGATCTTCCGGCGTCAGTGCTTCCGTCAGGATCTTTTTCCGGAAATATGCCTGTTCCTCTTCCGCATCGTCATTGATCAGATTCCGGATCTGCCAGTTGATTGTCTCACGCCCGGTCCTGGCCAGGATGGCATTCAGCACCACGGTCAGGTCACTGTAGCCGACAAAGACGGCGTGACTGCCCCGGATCGTTTCATAGTCCAGCAGTTCGAGGACCTCGTTGGCCATGTCCCCGCCGGTAATGTCAAAGATAAAGTCCATCTCCGGATCAGCGAAGAAACCGTTCAGCTCCGCCGCTTTTTCTTCTGCCGTACCGCCCCATATGCATTCGCCGCAGACCACTTCAAGATCCATGCCGGCAAGCAGGTCCGTCAGTTCCTGCAGCTTTCCCTTTTCTTCTTTTCTGCGGGGATCCGAGCACCCGCACAGGGCAATTTTCTTCCGTGTCATCACCGCACCTCTGTCTACAGTTTCATCAGCCAGGCCCGGCATGGGGCCCCGTCACTGCCGCCTAGCTTCAGCGGGGCTGCATTCAGGAAATATTCTCCTGCCGCCACATCTGTAAGAACGATGCCTTCAAGCAGTACCACCCCGGCCCCCAGCAGGATCAGGTGCACTTCCATCGGGGCATTTTCCGGTCCGACTGTCTGGCTCTCGTTGCCGATCAGTTTCAGCCCAGTCGCTGCGAATACCTTTGCGGCTTCCGCCGTAACCGTCGCCGGCCCGGCTATGAGCAGCCGTTCTGCTCTGGTTTCCTGCAGGAAGCGTTCCGCATCCGCTGCCGTAACATCACCGGCATGACGCACCACATGACAGGGACCGGCAAAGGCAGCGAGGTCTAATTGCTCAATGGTCTTTCCGTCCTTCAGGAAATGATACGGCGCGTCCACGTGGGTGCCGTTATGCGCGCACATGGAAAAAGCCGTCACATTGCAGACGGAACCGTCGGCGATCGAAGCAACGGTTGTTCTGACCGGTTCCGGATCACCCGGCCACACCCGGCTGCCGAAGACTTCCTGCGTGATATCAATGATTCTGCCCATCTTTTCTACCTCACAAATCTCAGATATGCATACCCGGCCAGTTCCACCGCCAGCATCAGCGGGATGCCGTAGCGGAACAGCGCCTTTCTGGTCTTATGATGAAAAAGCCGCATCCCGGTCATTGCCCCGATACTGCCACCCAGCAGGGCCAGGATCAGCAGGGTTTTTTCACTGATGCGCCAGCCGTCATGAACGGCCTGATGCTTGTCCCAGCCGAACAGCAGGAACAGCACCACGTTGATCACCGGCAGGTAATACCAGAGTTTCATTCACCCTCCGGCCGGAATACCGCCTGCAGGATCCGGCTGGTGCCGTAATCATCTTTCCACTGCATGTCTTCCGCTACCCGGCGGCCGTACTCATACCACCCGGCGAATACATAGCCAGGCTGCGGCACGGCCTGATACAGCTGTTCCCATTCCCCGGTTTCCTTCCACTGGGCGGTGTAGACCGGGTTGAACCGCAGGCCGACATACCCGCCTTCGCCCGCCGTCAGCTCCAGCGGCAGCCCGGCCTCGTTCTGCGGGGCCAGGGCCCGGATCGTCTTCATGGGGTTGTGCAGGGTATTGAGATGGCGCAGTTTCGGATTGGCTGTCGTATCCAGCGACTCGATTTCGTTGTTGTTGCAATAGAAGTATTTCAGTTCCGGACAGGCGGACAGATCGATTTCCGTCAGCCGGTTGTCATTGACATACAGTTCGCGCAGTTCCCCGTTGGCGCTGACATCCAGTTCCGTCAGTTCGTTCTTGCCGGCATCGATGCCCAGCACCAGCGGCATGTCCGCCGTATCCAGCCGCCGCAGCCGGTTGTCCTGCACACCCAGGATCCTGAGTTCCGGCAGATCCTGCAGGAAAATATCTTCAATCCGGTTATGATACAGATCCACGTACAAAAGATCCGTGCAGCCGGAAAGATCCA
>JAFWEA010000133.1 GCA_017543005.1 Solobacterium sp.
ATGCGTATATCGAACAGGTCATGGCAGAATACCGTACCGAACTCGAGCAGATGATTCGTACAGTCAGTGCCATAAAAAACTCAGGGAAAATATCTTCGTATGACAAGAAGAAAGTCAAGGAGATTTATTACCGGCTGGTCAGACTGATCCATCCGGATATCAGGCCGGAACTGGCGCAGGATGAAGTCATCCGTGATTACTGGCAGCGTATTGTCGTTGCCTACCGGCACAACGATATCGAAGAACTGGAAGAACTTGATGTGCTGGTCAGGACATATCTGAAACAGCATAATATCGAAGCCGGTGAGATCAGCCTGAGCAATATAAAAGAAAGAATCGTGGCAATCGAGAAGGAAATTCAGACGATCATCAGCACGGATCCGTATCAGTACCGGTTTATCCTGGAGGATAAAAATGCGGTCAATGACCGGAAACAGGAACTGAAAGATGAACTGAAGTTGTTCCGGGAATACGGAGAGCAGCTGGATGAGGTCATATCCTCTTTCAATATCAGGGGGTTTTACGCATGAAAAATGAAATCGCGGTAAAAGATGCAGGGCTGCTGCAGGTCATAGAAGACAGGACGCTGGGAGAGATCATTAAGCCCCTGGTCAACGAAATCCATCTGTTCGATACCTATATTGCCGGGACATCCTATCTTCCGGATCAGAGTGTCCTGCAGGAATTGCAGGCAGGTGACAAACTGCATCTGCAGCGGGAAGTGAATAAATTCGATGATCAGGCAATCGTAATCCTGAACAGCGACAATGTGAAACTGGGTTATGTGCCGGAGAAAGACAATACGGTTTTCTCCAGACTCATGGATGCCGGCAAGCTGCTGACCGCCAGAGTGGACAGCGTAGACCGGTCAGGCTCATTCCATAAGATCCGGATCGGCATCTATCTGGTGGACTATTAAGGTGTCTATCACAGGCTCACTTTCTGTTTTGTAAAGGACTATAATAATAAAGAAGAGCTGGGAGGTGTTCATATGAAGCCTAAAAAGTTCAGGAAGAATACAAAAGCCGGAAAGCGGCCTGCGCCAGAGAAAGTGCCAGAGGAAGAAGCCCTTAAAGAGACACCGGTGACCGACAGTCCGGAAGAAGCGGTCAGTGCGCCGGAACCCAGGCCGTACTGGATCCATGACCAGATCCTGGATCCGGATTACCCGGACGGGGTGAAGGTGCTGCCGGGGTGTGTCTGCTCGGTATGCGGCTTCCGGGTCAGCTTTGAGCGGGATGCCTGTCCGCACTGCGGGGCAGTCATGCGTCAGCCTGAAACAACCGAATAGAAACAGAAATGGCAGCCGGATAGGCTGCCGTATCTTTTTGTAAAGAAATGGACGGGTCATAAACTTGAAATGAATACAGTGCTTATGAGATAATACAACCCATAGTTGACTTGAAAAGGAGTGTGATCTGTCTCTATGGACGAAGGCAGTCGATGGTCATGGCTGATAGTAGTCTTAATACTTCTGCTTTGCGCAATGTTTTTTGCTATCACGGAAACAGCCTTTGCGTCGGTATCACGGAACCGTCTGAAAACAATGGCAGACAAGGGGGATGCCCGGGCGAAGAAGGCTGTATATATTACGGATCATTTTGATCGTGCGATCACAACGATACTGATCGGCACGAATATTGTTCATATTGCGGCTGCTTCGGTGGTGACAGTCAATGTGACGCGGATCTGGGGTATGTCTGCCGTGACAGCCTCAACGCTGATCACCACGCTGGCAGTATTTTTCTTTGGGGAAATGCTGCCGAAGAGCATTGGCCGCAAGTACTGCGAGCGCTTCAGTCTGTCCACGGCCGGCCTGCTGTCATTCCTGATGGCGGTGCTGCGGCCCCTGGCGGCCCTGCTGACCATGATCGGCAATGCGGCGGCGAAGCTGACCAAGGGCGACGGGGAAGTGTCGGTTACCGAAGATGAACTCTATGACATCATTGAAGATATGACCGAAGAGGGAACGCTGGATGAAGACCAGGGTGACCTGATTTCATCGGCCCTGCAGTTCCAGGATGTGACGGCGGAGAATATTCTGACCAGCCGGGTGGACATGGCCGCCATAGACATTACTATGGATCAGCAGGAAATCCTTTCCATCATCAAGGAACAGAATCACAGCCGGCTGCCGGTCTATGAAGGAACCATTGACCACATTGTCGGCATCCTGCAGATCCGCAAGTATATCAAGACCTGGCTCGTGCAGGGCGACAAGACCGAACTGGCCCCGCTGCTGGACAAGCCGTACTTTGTGCACCAGTCGGCCAAGATCGATGACCTGCTGTCGGCCATGTCCAAGGAAAAGCAGAACGTGGCCATCGTCACCGACAACTACGGCGGCACCCTGGGCATCATCTCCGTGGAGGACATCCTGGAGGAACTGGTCGGCGAGATCTGGGACGAAGATGACAGTGCCGAAGAGAATATCGTGAAAATCACAGACAATGTCTGGAGTGTCAATGCGGATGATCTGGTAACGGATATCCTGGATGAGCTCGGCATTGACTATACCGAAGAACAGGAAAAGGAAGTCGACAACAAGCTGATCAGTGAACTGGCTTACGAATC
>JAFWEA010000134.1 GCA_017543005.1 Solobacterium sp.
ATGTCATGCCGCAGCTGCTGCGGCCAGTCTTTTTCCTGCTGCCCAAGTGCCTGCCGCCTGGTTTCGTACATGATCACATGCAGCAGCACCAGCAGTTCCTCCGGCACCCCGGCATTATGATCTCTCATGGCTTTGACCTTCCTGATTCAGCAGGTAGTTTTCCACCCCGTACAGGGAAACCGAGGCCAGCCGGTCCGCCACTTCATCCAGGTCCATCTGCAGACCGCCGCGCAGCCACTGCCGGTACGACGATATAATCCCGCCGGTATAGAACTCCAGCATCAGCAGTGCTTCCTGATCCGTGATGTCCAGTTGATCCCGGTACAGATCATAAACCGTCTGCCGGAAAACATTTCCCACTTCATCCCACAGAAAGTCATACTCCCGGTTGGCAATATTCCGATACAGATCTTCATCCTCCTGCAGCAGTTCGCTCAGGGCCTGAAAAGCCGTTCTGATATGAAACGATGAACGGAAGAAGCCTTTCTCTTCCAGAATGTGCCGCAGTTCCTGCATCCGTTCATGCGTAAACTCCTGCAGCACATCCTCGGGAACACTGTAGTGCAGATAGAATGTCTTGCGGTCAATGTCTGCCCGGCGGGCGATTTCCGCTACGGTGATCCGGTTTGACCGTTCGGCAACCAATGAGAAGTATGCCTGCCGGATCGCCTTCTGTGTTTTATACCAGCGTCTGTCCATAGTCCACAATTTTCCTCATTCTGTAGAATATTCTATCATATGATGAAATATGTCCATTGATTACTTTCATAATTGATACTAACGTTACCCTGATAAAAACAGGAGAAATCGATTATGACATACAGAATTATTGCCGACGCATCTGCCGATATCGACGCAGTTTTCTGTCAGAAATATGAGATCCCGATCCTGCCGATGAGCTACTCCATCGGGGATGAAATGCGGGAATGCCGGCAAATGGAAGAAGATGCCCTGCTCAGGAAATTCTATGAACAGCAGAAAACCGGAGCTGTTACCAGAACAACCCAGATCACCCCGTTCCTGTATGAGGAACTGATTGAACCATATCTGCGGGACGGTGTTTCCGTTCTGTATCTGGCCCTTTCTTCCGGGCTGTCCGCCACCGTGGATTCGGCCCGCCAGGCCGCGGCCGCCCTGAAAGAGAAATATCCGGCTGCTGATTTTGTCGTTGTGGACACCCTGGCCGCCACCGGCGGGATCGGCATCCTGGCTGAGCGGGCCGTCCGCAATCAGTTAAAAGGCCTGTCCCTGGAAGAAAACCGCGATGATCTGAATGAAGCGGTAAAGCGTCTTCATCACTGGTTCCTGGTCGATGATCTGATGTATCTCAAGCGCGGCGGCCGGGTCAGTGCCTCCACCGCCATCGTCGGCACAGTCCTGTCCGTCAAACCGATCCTGATCATCGCCCCGGACGGCACCCTCGTCACCATTGACAAGGCCAGGGGCACTCATGCGGCGGTCAGGAAACTGCTGGAAAACTACGAAAAGAACTGTACCGGCAATCCGGAAGATGTTGTCTATATCTGCCATGCTGCGGCTGATCTGACCGCGGAAATGCTGACGGCCGGCATCCGGCGGATTACCCCGGGCGTGACCATTCGCCGGCGGCTGATGTCGCCGATTATCGGAGCGCATACCGGTCCGGGCATGGCCTCCATCATCCACCTCGGCAAACCGGCCGAATAAGCAGATCCACGGGCATTCCCTTTGCGGAATGTCTTTTTTTCCGCAGAATCCGCTGATTTTCCCTTACAATGAAGACAGATAGACAGGAGGACTTTCCCATGGGATTATTTGATGCCAAATACTGCAGTATCTGCGGCGATAAACTCGGCCTGCTCGGCACCACCAAGCTGGAGGACGGGCATCTCTGCAAGGAATGCACCCGCAAGCTTTCTCCGTATTTCCCGCGCCGTCACCAGAC
>JAFWEA010000135.1 GCA_017543005.1 Solobacterium sp.
ACGATGGTGTCTATTTTCCGGCCTGCTTTCGTATGGATTTCAAGCTGATGATCCTTGTTCCAGACAAAATCGACTTCGTCATAGCGATAGTATTTGGGCCGGCCCAGGAACTGCCGGACGGACAGGAATTCTTCGGCGAAGATGGTCCTGTGCCGCAGGGCATCGATCAGGGCGATGATGCCGAACGCGAGCGGCCAGCTGATCGTCACGTATTCCTCAAGGGGAAACCCGTGGGCCAGGGCATACAGGGTCGGGATCAGCCCGGCCAGCAGGAAACAGGCGGCAAATATATAACCACCGAGATCATGCTCGTGAACGACAATATCCTTGTGGACCGGTTCCTCGATCGGACGGAAGGCAATGGCTCTTTCGGACAGTTCATCGAGGGATTTTTCCTCCTCGTCCTCCGGCAGCCAGTATTCTTCTTCGGGCTGTTTCTGTTCCTGTTTCTGGGCCTGTGACATGCGCTTATCATAGCACAATCGCCATACAGGCATGAAAAAAGCGATTCGGTTGAATCGCTTTCTGTCAGTTACATGATCTTTGTGCCCGGCTTCAGTCCGTTGACTTCGACAACGGCATAGTTTTCGTTTTCCTTGCCGGCCAGCAGCATGCCCTGGGAGACATAGCCGCGCAGTTCCGCCGGCTTCAGGTTGGTCACGACAACGATGGACTTGCCGATCATCTGGCCCGGTGTGTAGCTGCTTGCCAGACCGGAGACGATCTGCCGCGGCTTGCCTTCACCGCAGTCAACCTTCAGGATCAGCAGCTTGTCGGCATCCGGATGTTTCTCGCAGGCGACAACCTTGCCGACCTTCAGATCCATCTTGCTGAAATCATCCATGGTGATTTCGGCTTTTTTCTCAGCGGCCTTCTTGGCGGCGGCGGTAATCCGTTCCTGGATCACGGCGATCTTTTCCATGACGTCTTTTTCATTCAGACGGGC
Organism: Solobacterium sp.; assembly: GCA_017543005.1. GTDB lineage: Bacteria > Bacillota_I > Bacilli_A > Erysipelotrichales > Erysipelotrichaceae > Bulleidia. The sequence goes on from JAFWEA010000135.1 coordinate 947, forward strand.
GAACAGGATCTCCGGTGTATCGGTAACGTTGATATCTGTTTCCAGCAGGCCGAAGGACTGGATGGAATCATAATCGCAGTGCTTTGTATTCAGCTGGGCAAAGATCTTTCCGGCTGTTTCCGGCAGGTAGGCACTCAGCAGGACAGCGCCGGTGCGGATGCTTTCCAGCAGGTTGTACAGCACCGTGGCCAGACGCGGGGTCTTTTCCGGATCCTTGGCCAGGGCCCACGGCATTGTCTCGTCAATGTACTTGTTGAGCCGGCTGAACAGCTGCATGATGTCTTCCAGCGCGTCGGCGACCCGCAGTTCGTCCATCTTGGCTTCAACATCAGTGACGGTCTTGGCCACGAACGCCTTCAGTTCGTCATCGAGCGGTTCATCCGCATGCGGATTGGCCACCTTGCCGTTGAAGTACTTGTTCTGCATGGACAGGGTGCGGTTGACCAGGTTGCCGAGGTTGTTGGCCAGATCGCTGTTGATCCGTTCCATCATCAGGTCATAGGTGATATGACCGTCCTGGGCAAACGGCATTTCGTGAATCATGATATAACGGACCGCATCGGTGCCGAACAGTTCCACCAGGTCATCGGCATAGATGACATTGCCCTTGGACTTGGACATCTTGGAGTCACCGACCAGCAGCCACGGATGACCGAAGACCTGCTTCGGCAGCGGCTCACCGAGGGCCAGCAGCATAATCGGCCAGTAAATGGTATGGAAGCGGACGATATCCTTGCCGATCAGGTGCAGGTCCGCCGGCCAGTACTTCTTGTACATGCCGTGACCGTTCTCCGGGATTTCGCCGAAGCCGTACTTGCCGTTGGCATAGGAGTCGGCCAGGTCGCCCTGATCGCCGTCCACATCCAGACCGATGCCGGTAGCGTAGTTGCTCAGGGCGTCAATCCAGACGTAAACGACATGACCCGGGTCAAAGTCAACCGGGATGCCCCACTTGAAGGTGGAACGGGATACACACAGATCCTGCAGACCCGGCTTCAGGAAGTTGTTGATCATTTCGTTCTTGCGGCTTTCCGGCTCGATGAAGTGCGGGTTGTCCTCGATATACTGCATCAGCTGGTCCGCATACTTGCTCATGCGGAAGAAGTAGGCTTCCTCGGTCATCGGGTAGACATCGCCGCCGCAGACCG
>JAFWEA010000136.1 GCA_017543005.1 Solobacterium sp.
CGCCGGAAACCTCCGAAGCGCCGCCGTCTGTAAACGGCAGAACACAGCGTGAATTGAAAAACCGGCGCTGTCCTGTTATCATAAAAACGTAAAAGGCCACCGATGACGGTTGTCCTCATACTAAACGAAAACGATCGTTACAGTTTGTCAGACATGGCGGTCGTTTTTCGTTGGATTCATATAGGATGAAATCTGCAGGCCAGGATTTACGGCTGTCAGGAAGAAAGCAAGGAGATACTTATGAAAACACTCTGCTTATATTATTCACGCACCGGGCATACGAAGAAAGCCATGGAACAGCTGGCTGAACTCACCGGGGGTGACTTGTATGAATATACCGACGGCAAGGACCGCCGTGGTGTCATCGGGTACCTCGGGGCCTGCCTGGACTCCATGAAGAAGTCCTATCCGAAGATCACCATCCCCGGCAATCCGGACATGGCTTCCTATGACCGGGTGATGATCGGCATGCCGGTATGGGCAGAAGGACCCGGGGTGATCGGCAGGGCCCTGATCCGGCAGTATAAGGACAAACTGCCTGAGGATGTGTATTTTGTTGTGACACACATGGCCAAAACGGATTACATGAAGAAGATCCGGGCCCTTGACACGCTGCTGGGCCGGCCCGCAAAGGGTCATCTCTCCCTGCGGACAAAGGATCACGATTTTACCGAAGAGATCAATACATTTGCGGCAAACTTGTAAAAGAAAAAATACTGCCCGGCGGAGTTTATCCACTGGGCAGCTTTTGTGTATTATAGGTTCTTTTTTTCGTAGATCCGGATGGACAGCAGCCATGAAAGAGCGAAGATCAGGATAATGAAGGCTGCGAGGCCGAACAGCAGGACCGATGCTTTGACCTGCAGCAGGATTGCCGTGATCGGTCCGGCATAGTTGATGATGAACATGCCGCAGGCGACCATGACGATGATGACGGTCATGCGTACCATCTGGCCCTTGGCCGTACCGAATTTCACATTGATCGGCATGGAAACGGAGATGGCCAGCAGGGACAGGGCGACCATCATGCCGGCCGTGACCAGCACGGTGGGCATATCCGCATGGCGGAAGATCAGGCTCAGGATGAGAAACAGGACAACCAGGGCAGCCGTCAGGATCAGGGAGAGCAGGTAACGCTCGTTGATGATGTCACGGCGCTTCAGCGGCAGGATGTCGCAGTAGGACAGCCAGCGGCTCTGCTCGTCCACAGCCATCAGTGAAGAGACCAGGGTCACAAAGAAGAAGGTGCCGTAGACCGCCCAGAACGAATTGTCCGGCCGGATTGTGGCCAGGATGATAAAGAACAGGGTCATTGCCAGATACGCCCGGAAAGACCTCGTCAGCATCAGTACATCCTTGTAGAATAATCCTTTCATTGCCGTTCTCCTTTCACCATGAAGACAAAGAGTTCTTCAATATCCACCGGCTGGGTATCCAGGGCCGGGATTCTGTCTTTGCGGACGATGACTTCCGTACCGTAAGGCGTGGTACGCCGGCCGATGATGGCAGCCGGGTCAAGCTCAGCCAGCTGTTGCGGGGTAACCTGCAGCTTGCCGTACTGTTCCCGGATGAGGTCCTTTTCCTCGGTCAGCAGGATGCGGCCGTCGTGCAGGAAGCACACATAGTCGCAGGCTTTCTCCAGGTCGCTGACAATGTGCGAGGACATCAGGATCGAGTGGTTTTCATCCCGGGTGAAGTCCATCAGGATATCGAGCAGTTCATCCCGGACAACCGGGTCCAGGCCGCTGGTGGCCTCATCCAGCAGTAAGAGCCGCGGATGGTGGGCCAGGGCGCAGGCAAAGCCGGTTTTCATGCGGTTGCCGCGGGACATCTCAAAGAACTTCTTGTCTTCGGGAATGCGCAGGACCTTGACCATGCGGGCAAATTCGGCAGCGTCCCAGTTCCGGTAGATACCGGCCATGACCTTGCCGATCTCATCGATTTTCATAATCGACGGGAAGCTGACATCCTCCATGACGACACCGATTTCTTCCTTGATCTGCGGCCGGGCCCGCAGGTCGCTTTCACCCAGGACATTGATCGAGCCGCCGTCCGGGCGGATCATGCCCAGCAGGAGCTTCATCGTCGTGGACTTGCCGGCCCCGTTTTCCCCGACCAGGCCCATGATCGTGCCGGCGGGCAGGGTCAGATTCAGATCCTTCAGTTCGAACCCGGGGTAGGATTTGCTGAGGTTTTTCAGTTCAATGGCATTCATATTCAGTCCTCCCAGATGGTATTCCACATCTCCAGTACTTCTTCTTTTGTCAGTCCGCAGGAGGCGGCGAGGGAACGGATCTCCTCCATGGCCGCTTCCATCCGGCGCAGGTTTTCCTCCCGCATCAGTTCGAGGTTCTTTTCGGCCACGAAGCAGCCCTTGCCGGCTACGGTATAGATCAGGCCTTCTTTTTCCAGTTCATCGTAGGCCCGCTTGGTTGTGATGACGCTGATGCGCAGATCCCTGGCCAGGTTGCGGATGCTGGGCAGGGGTTCTTCTGCCTGCAGGACACCGCTGATGATCTGGTCGCGGATCTGGTCGTGGATCTGCGAGTAGATCGGGATCCCGCTCCGGTTATCAATAAAGATGTTCATATCGTTACCTCTGTACATATACAGTATATACAGTAGACACAGGCTGTCAATACCTGTATCTGTTTTTCTTTTTCTGTGGTACAATGACCGGGCGCCCAAAAGGAGGAGGAACGATGGCAGAGAAGAAAAATGATTCACTGGAGGAGATTCTCCGGAAACTGGAGGCAGCGGAAAAAGAATACGCGGAAAAGCTTCAGAACTCCCGGCTGGAAGAACTGATTCAGAAGGAGGAAGCACGCCGCGCCAGATGAAGATGGATCCTGTGGGATTCATTTTTTATACTTATTAATATGAGTTGTACCCGTGATTTTCCTTGCGGGATCATACAGAGGCTCTGATACAATAAAGAAGATGAAAAAGAAAGTTTTAATGATGGTTCTGCTGGTGCTGGGCATGTTCATGCCGGTGCGGGCAGAAGAGAATACGGAGAACGGTCCGGAAGTGTCCGGCCAGGCAGCGATCCTGGTGGATGCGGCCAGCGGCAGTATCCTGTACAAGAAGAATATTGATGAGCACCTCGATCCGGCCAGTCTGACCAAGGTCATGACGGTCTATGCGGCCCTGGAGAAGACAGACATTGAGGCTTCACTGACCATGTCAAAGGAAGCTTTTGCGACCTATAACCATGATTATGGCGTGCTGTGGATCCAGGAAGGCGAGACGATGACGGCCCGTTCGGCGGCCTATGCCTCCCTGCTGGCCAGTGCCAACGATACCACGGCCATGCTCAGTGAAGAGGCGGCCGGCAGTGTGGACGCCATGGTGCCGCTGATGAATCAGAAAGCCCAGGCACTCAGCTTAAGCAACACGAACTTCCAGAACCCGTTCGGGCTCAACAATGAGAATAACTATACTTCGGCCCGGGACATGGCGGCCCTGTTCAGGACAGTCCTGCAGGACGATGAAGCAGCCCGCATGCTCGGGGCATCAAGCTATACGATCCCGGCATCGAACAAGTACGGGGAGCGGCTGATTGCCCAGGACTGTGAACTGCTGAGGAGCGGGAACCTGGCCTATGAGCCGGCCACGGCCTGCAAGGTCGGCAGCACCGAATACGGCGGCTATGCCATTGCCGTGGCTGCGGAAAAGGACGGTTCCCGGCTGATTGCGGTCGTGCTGGGGGCCCCGGACAGTGCCGGTGTGTACGCCGATGCGGTCCGGCTGCTGGACTACGGCTTTGCCAGTTTCCGCACCATCATGGTGAGCGAAGAGGAAATCGGCACGAAGACCATCGAAGTGAATAACGGCCGCCGGCATGTGGCGGATGTGACGTTCTCGGCCGAGAGCGGCTTCCGCATCCTTCTGCCGGCCGGCATTGATCCGGAACTGATCACCACCGATATCCGGGTGACAAACGAAGATGCCTCCGATCCGGAGAAGATCGAGGCGGAAGTGCTGTTCTTGCTGGACGGGGCCGAGGTCGGTTCGGCCAGGATGCAGCGGACCATTGAACGTACCGATTTCAGGCCGGAGACCGGCATGACATCAAAACTGCGATTATATTTTGACTGGTTCTGTGTGCTGGTCCTGGCGCTGTTCCTGTTCCGCCGGGTCCTGCATGTGATACACAGACTCCTTGCCCCGCCGCAGTAATACCGCGGCAGAAAGGTTATTCACATGGCAAATATCAAAGTCATCTACCAGTCCCGCAGCGGACATACCGAAGCTGTCGCAAAAGAGATCGCCGACGAATGCGGCACCACAGCCATCAGTATCAACGAACCGAACATGCTCGGACCGGCAGATCTTTTGTTTATCGGCATGGGGGTCTATGCCGGTCATCCCGACAGCAGCCTGATGGACTATCTGGACCAGCTGCCGGTCAACACGATCCGCGGCGCGGCGATTTTCAGCACGTCCGGGCGCGGCGTTGACAATACCCATCTGGTCGTCAATCTGCTTGAACATAAGGGCATCACCGTCTATCCGAAGCCGTGCCTGCTGAAGGGACAGTTCCTGTTCGTTGCCAAGGGCCGGCCGGACAAGCGTGATTTCCGCAAGGCCCGGGAATATGCCCGGGAAGTCATGAATGCCTTCAACGGAGAATAACATGATGTTCAAGGATAAAGTGGCGGTCATTACCGGCGGTGCCCACGGCATCGGGGCCTGCATCGCGGCATCGTTCCGGGCCGAAGGGGCAGAGACGGTCATCATCGACAAGGAACCGGGTGACTGGTATACCGGCGATATTGCCGACAAAAAGACCCTGGAAGACTTTGCGGCTTCTGTGATCAGCCGGTACGGACACGTGGATTATCTTATCAACAACGCCCTGCCGGTCATGAAGGGCATTGACGAGTGCTCCTATGAAGAGTTCGAGTATGCCCAGCGGGTCGGTGTGACGGCGCCGTTTTATCTGACGAAGCTGTTCATGCCGTATTTTGCCAAAGGGGCGGCGATTGTGAACATTTCCTCTTCCCGGGACCGCATGAGCCAGCCGCAGACCGAAAGCTACACGGCGGCCAAGGGCGGTATCGCAGCATTGACCCATGCCCTGGCGGCGAGTCTTGCCGGGCAGGTGCGGGTGAATTCGATCTCCCCCGGCTGGATTGATACCGGGGGCAATACCTATACCGGCCCGGATGCGTACCAGCAGCCCGCCGGCCGGGTCGGCAGGCCTGAGGATATCGCCGACATGGTGCTGTATCTCTGCTCGGACAAGGCCGGGTTCATCAACGGCGAAAACATCTGCATCGACGGCGGCATGACACATCTTATGATCTACCACGGGGATCATGGCTGGACACTGGAGTGAAAGACAGCAGAAAACAATCTGCTGTTTTTTGATGCCTGACTGCTTGAGCAGGTTCCGGAATTCTTCTATAATGGTATCAATTGATACCGCAAGAAGGAGAATATCTTGTCTGACACAAAAACCAGAACAGAAACCGAAAATGAAATACGCTCCTATCTTCAAAACCTGAACTATGCGCTTGATCATAACGCATCAATCTATTTCCAGATAGACAGGGCTGTGGATCATCACAGACCCCGGCAATATACAAATCAGTTTACGGTCACCGATCTCTTTCCGGACGAAGATCCGGCATCAGCGTTGAAGCGGGAGCTGCGGACCCTGACGGTTGAGGAGTATATGCAGACGGTAAAGGATCTGCGATATCCCGAAAGAAGCGAAATGCGTGAGTTTGGCAAGGTCTATCAGGGAAAAGGAGATGTATATATCAAAATCCGGGCTGAACTGCTTGCCGCATACGGGAATCACATGGTGTTCATCATGTCTTTCCACTATGCCGAAATACCTTTTTCGGATGAAATGTTTCCCTGGAGAAAGAAAAGGGAGGATGCCAGTGTATGAAAATGATCAGAAGTGAGAAAAAAATGTGCCCCTGCTGCATGGAAGAACATGAAGTTCAGACAGTCGAAGTCAGCGAGAACAATACATTTAAGGAGACCGACGTACGGTATGCGGCCGAGTACAGCTACTGCGCCAAAACCGATACCCTTTTCGCTGATGAAGATCAGCTGTCCCGGAATGATATCCGCATGAAAAACGCATACCGGGCTGAAGCGGGCCTGATGACATCGTTCCAGATTGCGGCCTTGCGGGAACAGTACGGCATTACGCAGAGCGATTTGTGCCTGCTCCTGGGGTGGGGCGGAAAGACGATCACGCGCTATGAAAGTCATCAGGTACAGGATGCGGCCCATGATACGATTCTGCGTAAACTGGACAGTGATCCCGAGTGGTTTCTGCAGCTGCTTCAGATGAAAAAGGATGCTCTTCCGAAAGCATCCTATGAGAAATATATGGCTGCCGGAACAGCGCTGTTTGAACTGCATCATGATCTGTATCTGACCAGAATCATCATGTCAAGATACGCAAGATTCATGGCTGATCCTGACGCAAACGGAAACCGGATACTGTCTCTGGAGACAGCGGCAGACATGATCCGTTACTTTGCGAATTCCCCGAAGGTCACAAAACTGTATCTGGTAAAACTGGTGAAGCTTCTCTGGTATGCGGATGCGCTTTCGTATAAACGCCGGGGACACGCCATATCCGGGCTTGTTTACCGGGCACTGCCGATGGGGGCTGTGCCGGTGGCATATGAATCGCTGATGGATTTAAGCAGCGTTCATTACGAGGAACAGGAAATCGGTGACGGGATCGGCTATATCTTCTGCCCGACCGAAAACACGGAGTATCCGTCACTGTCTTCGGAAGACAGGCAGATACTGGAAGAAGTCATCAGCCGCTTCGGTGACAGGACAAAACGGGAAATCGTCAACGCCATGCATCAGGAGGATGCCTACCGGAAAACTGCCGGAGGCGATATCATCCTGTACAGATATACCCGGACATTAAGCATGAAATGAAAAAAGATGGCTACCGCAGAAAGCGGTGAAAGAAAAACATCGCCGTACCATTGAGCAATAACAGCAGCAAAGCAGCCAGATACCTGCCGGAAGAACGTTTCATACTGTAATTCTACCTGCGGGAGATGTGATTGCGATAGAATATAAATAATTAATCTTTTCATGTACAAAAAGAACAGCCCGGAAGGGAGGCAGATGATGCGCAGATTCAGGAAAATCATTACCATGGCGGCCGCGGGAATACTGGCCATGACGGTGCCCGGCTGTGCCGGGGAAGAAAAGCTGCAGATTACGGGAAATACCTATCCGTACCTGCTGCAGACGGAAAAGGACGGGGAAGTCATCGAGAGTGAAGCAACACTGTACTTCATCGGCGGCGGGGACATACCGTATGTCAGACTGTCCGAATACATGCCTATGCTGTCGGATATATACCGGGGCGTGAAGATGGGTGACATCGGCTTTGAAGTAAAGAAAGACAGTTACCACTATGTGGTGACCCGCGATGACAACGGCAGTGAGATGTATGTCAATCCCGATGATGATTCCATCATGTTCCTGGATATGGACAGTTTTACTATGGCCCATGGCGATCCGGTGCTGGTGACGGTTTCGCAACTGCCGGACGTGGCTGACCAGGCCGGGCTGTTCCGGGATTCGGAGATGTCGTTCAATCGGCATGGAACGCAGGTGATGTTCCGGCTGGCTGACTACAATATCGATCTGGTGGAGGCGGATGGAGAATGCTACGTGCCGCTGCAGACCATGACGGATATCTTTGTGAACTGGACCTACATCTATATGGTCTTCAACGGGCAGAAACTGATCGGGAGCATCTACGGGGGTGACCTGATCGACCAGGTGTATGACGCCCCGACCGGGGAAATGAGCCAGGCTTTCGCGCTGTTCAACTATAACGAACTGCGGTTCCTGCTGGACAGTTTTTACGGGCTGAAGGAAGAACACGGTATCAGTGATTTCGGTGACTTTCTGACCTACCAGACCGGCCTGTACCTGGCGGATACGGACCCGAAACAGGTGGATGATGCCATCAATACACTGTGCGGACAGTACTTTGATGACCTGCACAGCAACTTTATCAAACCGTCCTGGATGTCCGGGAAGATGGCGGATGACGATATCCAGGCATACCGGATGACGAAACTGGGGCCTTCCAGCATTTCCTATCTGATGGGAAGCAACTGGACATATTCCATGACCCGCGGCATGTATTATCCGGAGGACCCGCCGGGATATGAAGAAGTCGGGGATACCGCGTTCATCACGTTTGACAAGTTTACGGCCGACCGGCAGGACTATCGGAAGGAAGGAACCCCGGATGATCCGCAGGATACCGTGGAACTCATCATGCACGCGCATCAGATGATTTCCCGGGAAAACAGCCCGGTGCGGAATGTGGTGCTGGACCTGACCATGAACACCGGCGGGAATGCCGACGCGGCCACGTTTGTGCTGGCCTGGTGCCTGGGCAATTCGAATATCGCGCTGCGCAATACCCTGACCGGGGCAGAATCCATCATGTCCCTGCGGGCGGATGTAAACCTGGACGGGGAATATGATATGTATGACCGCATCCCGGAAGATATCAGGATCTGGTGCCTGACCTCACCGGTGTCGTTCTCCTGCGGCAACCTGGTCCCGGCTGTGTTGAAGAACTCCGACCGGGCCATCCTGCTGGGGCAGCATACCTCCGGCGGTTCGTGTGTGGTGCTGCCGTGCTCAACAGCTTCGGGAACCCTGTTCACAATCTCGGGGAACAGACAGATCAGCGTCGTGAAGAACGGTTCCTTCTACAACGTGGATGAGGGTGTGGAACCGCATTATATCCTGTCCAAGCCGGAATCCATATATGACCGCCAGGGACTGGTCAGGTATATGCAGGAGCTGAAGTAAACAGGTTATACAAGATGATATTTTGTCATAGGATATTCATAAAGCAGACAAGGCAGTCGGAGAATATTACTTCATAGCAAAACAGTAAAACAGGAGACTACAGTATAAAAAGGCATATGGGTTACCATACGCCTTTTTTGACTCAGTAGATCATGCCGACCCACACACCGCCGTAGTGACCGATGGCGATGATGTCCATGCCCGGGTTCATGAGCTTGGCGCTGTGACCCGGTGAGTTCATCCACCAGTTCAGGTTGGTTTCAACCGAATTGCCATAGGCAACCAGGACTTCGTGCGGATAGTGGCAGTAGGCCACCCCGGCTTCATCCAGGGCCGTGATGTAGGAACTGCCATCCGGTCTGGAGTGCGACAGGTAGTAGGAAGCTTCCTGGGCCCGTACGGCTGCCGCCGAAAGACCGGCCGTATCAGCCAGGGCGAACGGCGCGATGCCATTGGCCTGGCGGATGGCGTTGATGGCTGCGAACATGGCTTCAATGGAGCCGTCATCCGCAATGTGTGCATCCGCGAGACTGACTGTCTGGAAGCCCGTGAGGGACTTTTTCTTTACTTCCACCAGCAGCCGGGCACTGGTCTTGTTGCCTTCGGTGTCCATGACGCTGTAGTCCACATGGTAGACACCCGGGGCCGTGACGTCGAGGTTGCTGTCGACCTTGACCACCGGCATGGCGGTTGTGTCATCGGCCAGCCAGGCAATGCAGGACATCGGATCGAATTCATCGTTGACCGTCAGGGTCAGACGGTCGCTGGTCAGCAGCAGCTGCGGGGCCGTGCTGGTCTTGAGTTCGAACATGACTTTCTCCGTAAAGGAGTAGCCGATTTCCAGTTCGTTGCCTTCCTCGGCCGAAGCCAGGTCAATGCACACATTTACTTCCCGCAGTTTGTTGGCCGGGTCAAAGTGATCTACGGTGATCTTGCTTTCCGGGATGGAGACGGTCTCCAGATCAAGGAGGCCTTCCTTTGCCCGGTTTTCAATCACCTTCTGTTTGAGTACTTCAAGCGGATCGCCTTCGGTCAGATCCAGTTCGATGAACAGGGTGTCGGCC
>JAFWEA010000137.1 GCA_017543005.1 Solobacterium sp.
GAGACCGATATGAGAAGATCGATTTATTCATCAATATGGCACTAAATTCGACACGAGTGGTGAAATATCGCGATGTGATGTCTAAAAAATCCAGTAAATAAGCGGTTATTCACCAACGCAGTGCAAATTACCACCTTTATTTTATTGCGAAGAGGTATAAAACTGTATTATTATATGCCGTATGAGTGAGCAAAAACCGGCTGTCCATCTGTATCTGTGCCTGATCCTGATCGATCTCATTTTTCATGCGCTGGCCTTCGGGACGTTCAGTGCCATGTCCCTGCTCAGGATGGCACTGGCAAACCTGGCCATTGCCTGTCTGATCAATGCCCTGTTCGGCTTTTCGGCCAAAGCCTTCCGGCGGGCCGGGGCGGTCGTGCTGGTGCTGCTGGGTATCTATGGCTTTGTGCAGCTGCAGTTCCGCAATTTCATTGAGACATTCTATTCGGTACAGGCACTGGCTGACGGCGGTTTCCGGGTCGGCGGGTTTGTGCTCTATTTCCTGCAGACCGCAAAGCCGGCCTATCTGCTGTGCCTTCTGCCGGCCCTGCTGTTCATCATTTCCTCACGGCGGGCGGAAGGGGCGGCATTCAGCCGGGGCCGCAGTGTACTGACCGGTCTTCTGGCGGCAGCGCTGATCACGGCCAGTGTGCTTCGGGACAACGGCAACCTGCTGCGGGCGGTCCAGGCACAGGACAATTTCGATACGATCATTGCCGGCACCGGCATCAATACCTTCCTGTTTGAAGACCTCACATCCCTGTTCAGGGACCGCAGCGAACAGCCGCTGACCCTGTCCGCGGTGAATGAGGAAGAAAGCGAACCGGCCACTGCGGCCAGACAGTTTGACGACAGCCGCTGGCAGGCGGTCATGGCGGAAGAAACCGATGAGACCATGAAGACCATTGACGGTTATCTGATGAACCGGCCGCTGCCGGAAACCAATGAGATGACCGGGGTCTTTGAAGGTTATAACCTGATTTATTTCCTGGTGGAATCATTGGATTATGCGGCGATTGACCCGGAACTGACGCCGACCATCTGGAAGATGATGAATGACGGTTTCTTCTTTCCCGAGCACTATACCCCGGTCTTCAGCTGCGGGACGGGTGATTCGGAATTTGTCGGGATGACCTCAATGATGCCCTATGGCAGCAGCTGCACGGTCTATACGGTGATCAATCATGATCTGCACAATTCCCTGGGCGGGCTGTTTGCGGATGCCGGCTATGCGACACATTCCTTCCATAACTGGGATGATGAGTTCTATGACCGCACAACCCTGCATGCCTCATACGGGATCGAGCAGTATCTGGACATCGACGACCTGAAGATTGAACTGGTGCAGGGCTGGCAGTCGGATGAGGTGCTGGCCGAGCGGGCCCTGCCGTATTTCATCAACGATGAGCGCTTCTTTACCTTCTTTGTGACCAGCACGATGCACTGGCCTTATGATATCGATTCCTATTACGGCAATGCCTATCTGGAACAGATCAATGAAGTGCATCCCGATTATCCGCCGGAACTCAAGCGCCTCATCAGCAAGACGATGGAATTCGATCACATGCTGAAGACACTGACGGACGCGCTGGAA
>JAFWEA010000138.1 GCA_017543005.1 Solobacterium sp.
TCGAGAGCCACCGGTTCCTGTTCCTCGGTCAGCAGCACTCTTGAAAACGAAATGCACCGCCGGCAGTACCAGCCCTTTGAACCTTTGTAGAAATAACTCGGATCGGTATTCAGACATCTCGGACACTGCATATGAAAAAAATCTCCTCACTGATACTGTTCGCACAGAATGCACCCATGACGCAGTGAGAAGATTTTATTTTTCAGAATATGGACCAGAGAAGATCAGAGATCCTCCGGGGTCGTGATCTTGATGTTTTCGTAGCTGCCCATGACAGCCTTCACTTTGACATTGCCGTACTTTTCCGCCAGGGCACTGTCATCGGTTGCCGTAAAGCCTTCCTGTCTGGCCCTGTTCATGCAGGCCACGATCAGATCCGTGCGGAACGCCTGCGGGGTCTGGGCTGCCATCAGGGTGCTGCGCTCATAGGTCTCTTCGATGACACCATCAATGACCCGCTTGATGGTATCCTTGCACGGCACCATGACACAGACCGCATCGTCTGTCTCAAGGCCTTTCTTGACTGCGCTCAGCACATCCCGGGACAGGTATGGTCTCGCCCCGTCATGGATCAGCACGTATTCCTGCGTGACCGCATTCAGGCCGTTGCCGACGCTTTCCTGCCGGGTGCTGCCGCCCCTGACAACCGTAATCTGCTGATCCGGGCTCAGGTTGATATTCTTGTAATACAGATCCGGGTCGGTCACGACGACAATTTGGACGCATTCCGGATCGGTCAGAAAGACCTTCATGGTCTTTTCAAGAATGGTCACTTCGCCAAGATGATAGTATACCTTGTTATATCCCAGGCCCATGCGGGTACCCTCGCCCGCGGCCACAATGACTGCACTGTATTTCATCGAGTGTATTCCTCCTGTCTGTCTTTATTATTGCACGCTTTCCGTTTCCCTGTCTGCCATCCATTGCGCTGGACTAACATGGCTTTTCTCTGCTAGAGTGCAGATAAGGAAAAAGACAGAAAGGAGCAGGCCATGACATTGAATGAAGTACCGGCAAAAGCCATATGCCATATCACCTGGATGCTTTCACCGCTGGCCCGCAGAATCGGCTCTTTCTGTCAGCTGGCAGAAGAAGATACCATCCGGGTTGTCGCCAATACCGGCAACGGGGTCATCATCGAGTCCGGCGGTCACCGGTTTATCCTGGGTTCCGAGGCTGCTGCAGCGATCCGCGTCGAATACTGAAAAAGTCTGATTTCTCACAAATCAGACTTTTATTTGCGCCATGACTTCGGCCACATCTCCCCGGATGACCAGATCTGCCCTTTCATCGGCCGGGGTGGGTTCGCGGTTGATCACCACCAGGCTGCGGCCGTGAAAGTCATCGATGAAGGAGGCCGCCGGTTCCACCGAAAGACTGGTGCCGGCAATGATCAGGGTATCCGCATTGGAGATCTCCCTTCTGGCCCCGATCATCGTGTATTTGTCCGGGGCTTCCCCATACAGCACAACATACGGCTTGATGATGCCGCCGCACTTTTCGCACCGTGGGATCCCGGTGGAATGGATGATCTTTTCCAGCGGATAGAAGGTATCGCACTCCAGACAGTAGTTTTCATGCACACTGCCGTGGATCTCATAGACGCGTTTATTGCCGGCCTGTCTGTGCAGCCCATCGATGTTCTGGGTCACGATGCCCCGCAGCTTATCGGCCTTCTCCAGCTCATACAGCTTGCGGTGGGCCGCGTTGGGTTTTGCGTCAGGATAGATCATATACTTCCGGTAGAAGTCATAGAACTCCTTCATATGCACCAGATAATAGACATTGCTGAGAATCTGCTCCGGTGAAAGACCGTCATATTCCTTCGCATACAGCCCGTCAGCCGAACGGAAATCAGGAATGCCGCTGGCCGTGGAGACACCCGCCCCGCCGAAAAAGACGATCCGCAGTGAGCGGTCAATGATCTTCTGCAGGGTTTCAATCTCGCTGTTCATTGTTTCCTCCGCTTACAGCCAGCGCTGTTTCCGGAACCATACCAGGCTGACAATGATGATCAGCGCACTGACCACAATGACAACCGGGTAGCCATAGGGCGAATACAGTTCGGGCATATTGACAAAGTTCATGCCATACCAGCCGGCGATCAGCGTCAGCGGCATGAAGATCGTCGTAATGACGGTCAGCAGCGTCATGATATGGTTCTGCCGGATGCCCAGCTGTTCCGACACCAGATCGCGCAGCTGCACGATATATTCCCGCAGTTCCGTCACGGTATCCTGCAGGCGGGCCGTCCGTTCCCCGAACAGCCGGAAATAACGCAGATTGTTTTCCGCAAAAAATTCATTCTCGTTTTCTTCCAGTTCCTTGGCCAGATCGATCAGATGGGCATAGTGGGTATGCATTTCCAGCAGTTCGGAACGGACATCATTGAACCGGGAAGGATATCTTTCGACTTCCCCGCTCATGATCTGGTCTTCGATGTTTTCCAGTTCCTTCTCCAGCTTATCCAGATAGTCCGGATCCGGGGCGATCGTCTCTTCCAGGAAATCATAGATAAACCGCTCCAGGGATGGAAAGCGCCACCGGCGGCTGGCCTGGATCCGCTTCAGGACATTCAGTGTGTAATCATCATTATCGATGAAGACGATGCCGTTTTCGTCCAGTGCAAACGCCAGATGCCGGTTATCCGGCAGATCGTTCGGCATGCAGGGAATATCAATCGTCCCGGTCAGGGAATCGTAATTGACAACCACCTTGGTGTTCAGGACATTGTTCAGGTCCTGATCAATATCGATGCCCATATTGAAAATATCACTGACCTGCCGGTATTCCTCTTCATTCAGCAAAGCCACATACGGATATTCCCTGTTCCTGACGGCGCTTTCATCACTGTCCGTCAGGACATCTCTGATCTGATAATAGTACATTTGTTTACCTGCCTTTTATGACTGTCGTATCAGTTTCCTGTGACGTGGACCAGGGCACTGAAAACCGTAATGCCGGCCGAGATGACACCGATCA
>JAFWEA010000139.1 GCA_017543005.1 Solobacterium sp.
GCAGCAGCTCACCCGGGCGCTTCGCCGCAAATTCAAGCGCAGCCGCCGGGGATTCCAGCAGGATCGTCTTGAGCCGGCTCTCCCAGGATCTGAGCAGGTCATCCCGCAGCTCACTGACCGCCTGCAGGTGCTCCGGCGAGCGGAAATACAGACTGCTGTCGGTAAACTGCAGCACCATCAGCACATCTTCCCGCTTCTTGTTTGAATGCATCAGGTTATCGCGGAAGTCGGCTGCGGAGAACTGTTCCAGCGTCTGCACAATGGCCCGCTTTTCGGACGTATGCAGATGATAGTGATGCATGCGGATATAATCCTTGGCACACTTGAAAACATCACCGCTGTTCTGGCAGATCCCTTTCAGCATCCCGATCCGCTGCTCTCCCCTGGTCTGTTCCATGATGATGCGGAACACCGGGATCAGGTTCTCTTTGAAGGCTGCCTTGACATCAAGGAACGAATCATCCGCATGCCGGACGCATTCCTCAACCAGTTCCTTTTCCGGGACCGTCATGCGCTCCCGCCGCATCAGTATCTGCTCGTATACCTGCCGGTACAGGCCGTCTTCTTCAGTCAGGCTCAGCACCTTCGCCTCCAGCAGGCTGCGGTCCGTTTCGGTCTTCGGGGTTTCCGTCATCTCCGGCAGCCAGCCCCGGCTGACCTCTTCGTCAAACAGATACTCCAGGCCATACGTGCTGAAATAATGAATCATCTGATGAAGCCGGAAGACCGCCTCATCCATGGCCATCACCTGGTTCGGGAAATCCGGATACATCGGCGCGCTTTTCACCTCCGGAATCATCGCCTTGATGTCCGCATAGATCTCTGCTGCGGCATGCCGCCAGGCAATCCGGATCAGATCGCGCGGCTGAAAGATATATCCTGTTTCCGTCCGCAGGTTTTCATTCATGGTCAAAGCTTCCTGCAGTGCCGCGTCATCAGGATGGTCTTCCCCGGCCGGAAGAATGATCAGCCGGAGTTCACTGAAGAGATTTTTTCTGAATTGTTCCATGCACACCTCCCGGAGATAGAAAAAGCGCAGCCATCATTGATCGATTTCTAAAAGTAAAAGGAAGATCAAACCTAAGCAGGGCCCCGCTGCGCCTCTGTCTTCAGTATACACGGAATCTGCCGAAATTCCCACTGCCGTCAAATTTTCCGGCTGTACAGAAACCTGTACAGTGTTTTTTCCTGCCGGCGGTATGCTGAAGCCGGAGGTGATGGTCATGAATGTAAGCCTGCGTCCGGTCTATGTGGATGTCATTGAACAGCGCACCAGTGAAGGTGTGCTCATCCCGCGCCTGCTGATCTGGCCTGACGGAAGGAAATTCCGCATTGAAAAAGCCGAGGGCGGAAAAGCCTTCGGCATCTCGGAATCCGGTCAGAACGGCCGGATCTTCGATATCTGGATCTACGGCCGCAAGCGCCGTCTCTATCTGCAGAAAGACCGGTATTTTGTCGACAGCACCGCCCGGCCCGTACCGGCCCATGATCCGATCGAACTCACGGATGAGGAACTGCTGGAGATCATCTGAGCATTCCGGTGATACTGGGCAGGGTTTTTGCGGTACGATACTGGCAGATATGAATACCTGCAGAAAAACGGTCAATATCATGATTGCGGTCATCGTGCCCTGTGCCTGGGTCTGGATGATGACGCGGGGCTCCGGTTCCCTGGCCGCGACCGGCCTGAACAGCCTGAAATACTTTACGGTGCTGTCCAATCTCCTTGAAGGACTGGCTTCCGTTCTGTTTCTGCGCTCTGCCCGGTCCGCTGCCCGGCTCAAATACATCGCCGGCGTGGCGGTTACCCTGACGTTCATGACGGTCATGTGCTTTCTCGGCCCGATCTTCAGCTACCGGTTCATGTTCAAAGGTGCCAATTTCTGGTTTCATCTGATCGTACCGCTGCTGACCATCATCGAAATGCTGGTGCTGGATGACCGTGAACACAGTAAAAAAGACAGCCTGATGGCTGTCCTGCCGCTGCTGGTCTACGGTTCTTTCTATATGGGCAATATTCTGCTCAACGGGCCGGGTGAATGGCCCCATAGCAATGACTGGTACGGGTTTGCCCGCTGGGGCATCCCGCAGGGCATTGCCCTGTTCGCCCTGTTCTGTGTCCTGACGTACCTGGGTGCCAGGCTGATTACCCGGGCTGCCGGGCGGCTGCAGAGACGCTGATCACACCCGCTTCGCTGGCCACCAGGTCCATCGGCTCATCCCGACTGTCAAAGGGCAGCCGGTCTGACATCATTTCATCGAAGCAGAGACAGAGACGGCAGGTCTCTGTTTCTTTCAGAAAGCGGTCATAATACCCCATGCCATGCCCGAGCCGGCATCCCTCCGGGGTCACGCTCATACATGGAATGATACTGAGATCAATCCTGTCTCCGGCAGTCACACTGTCATCCTGCGGCTCCATGATGCCAAGCCGGCCGGCTTTCATCACACTGTCCGGGTGGATCCTGACGGCTTTCATGACCTGCCCTTCACACTTTGGCACATATACACTCTTGCCGGCGGCGAAGGCCGCTTTGATGATGGCGGCCGTATCCGGTTCCCGGGGTGTACTGAGATAAACAAAGACAGAAGACGCATGCTGAAAAACAGGCAGGCTGATTACCGTTTCGGCTATGGCCTGCCCGGCCTTCAGAACATACGCAGGATCCAGAAGTTCATACTGTTCTTTCAGCTGTTTTCGGTATTCCTGTTTCTGTCTGCTCATTTCCCCGATCATTGTTCAGTGCACAGCTTCCCGTTCCGGCTGCCAGACATGGCTGACCGTCGCACCCGGCACTTCCTCTTCACTGACTTCGGAGTGAGTAACCTGGTAGTACAGGAAAGCCAGCCAGCCGAGGCCGCACAGGCAGGCCAGCAGGAACAGCAGTCCGAACAGTCCGAATGTCTTTTTCTTCATGGTGCTCAATCCTCCGTTTCTGACTTCATTATAACAGCGCAAAAAGAAAAGGTCTCGTCAATGACGGGACCTCTGTAACGCTTATTCGCCGAAGACTGCCTTAGCCTGGGCTGCCATGCGCTTGCCGTAGTCAACCGCCAGGGCATTCCAGTCATATTCGGCACTGCCGATGGCGATCGGGCCGAGATGAATCGGCGGATTGCCGGCAACGCCGCCGCCGGAGTAAACCATCATGCCGAAGAACATCTCATGAACGAGGATGTTCATCATGGCCATTTCGTTGCCGCCCCACGCATACTGGGCTGTAGCGAAGGCGCCGCCCAGCTTGCCGGCTACCTTGTACTTGCCGAGGGTCTCGAGGAATGCGGTTGTTTCAGCCGCTGCATCTGTGTAGTAAGTCGGAGTGCCGATGATGACGCACTTGCTTTCTTCCATCCAGTCCAGATCGATGTCATGATAAGCGAAAGCCTTGGCTTCCAGACCGCCCATGGTCAGACCTTCCGCGATCTTTTCGGCAATACCGGCAGTAACACCTGTCTTGGAAACATAAACAACTGATGCTTTCATTAGAATTATTCTCCTTTGCTGACTCCATCATACCATAAGTCAGAAAGGTGCACTGCGGCAATCATCAGAACAGCAGGATAATCCCGACCACTGCCGATACGGCAATGCAGAGAATCGGATGCGGCTTGTATTTCCGGATCACCGCAAACACCAGGACAAACCAGATGAGCTTCTTGAGTTCGATCAGATCCAGGGGATTATACGTCTGCAGGAAGGCATCGGTGTGCAGCACCCCTGCCTCCACGACACTGAAACCGGCTGCCGCAATCAGACCGGTAACCGCCGGCCGCAGCCCGTAGAAGATGTTCTCAACCAGGGAACTTTCCCGGAATTTTTCCAGATAAGCAGAGACGATGTTGACGATGATGATGGCCGGGGTAATCACACCGAGCGTGGCGATGATGCCGCCGGGAATGCCGGCAACGGAACAGCCGACATAGGTTGCCATATTGACGCCGACCGGGCCCGGAGTGGACTCCGAAACAGCGATCATATCCGTGATCAGCGCCTGCGAGTACCAGCCTGAAGTGACTGCCAGTTTCTGCAGGAACGGCAGGGTCGCCATGCCGCCGCCGACCGCAAACAGGCCTATTTTGAAGAATTCCCAGAATAACTGCAGATAGATCATTTCGCCTGCCCTCCCTTCATGGCATTGCCGGCCTTCAGTGACTGAACAATGACGCCGAGAATACCGCTGGCAATGATGATGAGGATCGGCGAAACATCCGTGAACAGGCTGAGGTACAGCACCGCCAGACAGAGAATGATGCCGAAGATATCCTTGATGCCTTTTTTGGCCATGGACAGCACCGTGTCGAGAATCAACGCTGCCACGCAGACCGTAATCGCGCTCAGGGCATGGCGGACATAGACATTATCCTGGAAGCTGGAAAGCACGAAGTAGATCAGCGAAATAATAATGATACAGGGACTGACCACGCCAAAGGCTGCGGCCAGGGCCCCGGGAACTTTATGCTGTTTGTGCCCGATGAAGACACCGACGTTGACCGAGATGATGCCGGGCAGGCCCTGACTGACTGCATAGTAGTCAATGATTTCCTCTTCCGTCATCCAGTGCCGTTTCTGCACAATCTCCCGCCGCAGGATCGGCAGCATCGCATACCCGCCGCCAAACGTCACCGCGCCCATGCGGAAGAACAATAAATAAAGATCAAGCAGCTCACCCGCCATATGAAACCTCCTTCATACACACGTTATATTGCATGACTTGATCCATGGTATCATGATGCGTATTTTTGTCAATCGACTGCGGCGTCCCTGTATCGGGCCGTCCGCGCAATCAGCTTGGGATAGATCCGTTCCACAAACCACACCTCATCCGAGGCAGCCAGGGCCTCTTCCGGGGAAAACCAGGCAACGGCCTTGTTTTCCTCTTCCCGGCTGTGTACCGGCTCGGCTTCATCCGCCTGCAGCAGGTATGTGACATTCAGGTGCAGATGGGACGATACATAGTGCCCCTTCTTCTCATGCCCGCTGACCGGGATGATTTCTACCGAAAGAAGCTCATCGCTGACCGGTGTGACATCACTCAGGCCGCTTTCTTCCTGCACTTCCCGCACGGCCACGGCCAGCAGGTCTTCTTCCCCGTCCGCATGACCGCCCAGCCAGGCCCAGGAATCATAGATGCGGTGATACGCCATCAGCACTTTGGAATAATCCCGGTTCACCACCCAGACCGATGCCGTCATGTGCATGGTTTCGTTTTCCCGGGAAAAGATATTGTCCGCTGCCAGGGCCTGCCGAATCAGTTCCAGATCATGTTCTTCCTGTTCATTGAACGGGACATACCGTTCCAGCTGCTGTCTTAAATCATTTCTGTTCACGATGAATTTATCCCTTTGCCGGGTGGGTCCAGTTCTTGCCGTCCTCCGACCAGATGATATCAACGGTTCCGTCCGGCAGATTCCCGACCGCCCAGTAGGTATCGGTATTGCCCTGCCGCAGAACATAATGCAGATACATGTTTGCGTCATACCACATTTCGCCCATCTTCATCAGTTCACCGCCCGCATTGAGCGCCTGACTGACTTCCTCATTCTGCATGAGGGCATCAAACAATGCCTGTTCCTTAAACGGAATCTCATCGCTGCTGAACGCATCATACGGGGTGATGTCCACTACGCCCATGTGGAAGGCGGTCCGCAGAACCCGGTCTCCCAGATCGAAGCCGGTATAGATAAAACCGTCTGTATCACCATCCGGGAAATGTCTGACATATTCGATCCTGCCCAGCGGCGCATCTGACTCCGCACTTTCCACGTAGATGATCGCCGGTGAGTTCTCTTCCTCATACCAGACTTCCGTAATCTCATCGGCATACCAGTTGTAGCGGCCGACCCTGAGATCTGTGTTCGGAGCTGGGATAATCAGATACACATTGTCTTCATATGTTCCCCGATCCCCGTAGATAACATGATCTTCATCGACTTCGGCAGCCATTGCAAGACCAAGCTCTTCCGCCGCCCGCATGACAACATATGCCCGGGGACGCTCTGAATTCACAGTGCCGAGGAACGCCACTCTCAGATCATCATAATTTTCTGTGTCACCGCCGTTTGTCTGCGGGGTTTCCGGAGTGGCTGAAGCCAGGGCTGCAGTGGGCCGGTCCGCTGCCGGTTTCGGGGTTGGCGCAGCAGATGACGCCGGGGTCGGTTCCGGTGCCTTTGCCGTACAGGCAGACAGCAGCACCGCTGTCATGATTGCGATTACTCTTTTCATAAATCCCTCCATGGTTCTCAGACTATTTTTCAAAGATGACGCCGCCGGCCTGGGTCGGATGGTCCATATAGACCACATCAGCCGCATCCGAGCGGTATGTAAGAATGTTTTTGACAATCAGGATATCCCCGGCGGCCGCATCCGTCATGATAATGCCGATGACCAGCACCCAGAGACTGCCCTGCAGGATTCCGTACGCCATGGGCAGGATGCCCAGCACCAGCATTGGCATCAGGGCCCCGATGATATACGGTCCCCGGGCCAGCGGCACCCGGCAGGAACAGTACGGAGTCAGGTACTGCATCATGATGCCGAAGGCAATATCCTTCCAGTGATGTTCCGTAAAGACTGCCCAGGTAAGCCCGTGAATCAGCTCATGCACCACTATGAGCACAAGAAAGATCGGGAAAAACCAGAGCGGGAACCCGGCAGAAACATTCAGGCCGCGGTTGTTCAGCGCAAACAGGCCAAAGCCGATGACGGCAGTCGGTATCAGCAGGATCACCGAAAAGATATTTGCCTTGATGATACTGACCGTCAGATCGGTCCGGCGGTATCCTTTTTCCTGCATGTTCTGCGCCAGGGCTTCAAACTGCTGCAGCCGCAGCTGTTCATCCGCCGACAGCTTTCTGTTCTTTTCTTTTTTGTCATCGTTTCCGTACTTTGTCATTCTGTTATTCCCTCACTGCCCCGGATCATGAAAATATCCGGTATTGGATCCTGTTTCTATTATTATGACAAAGAACAGCACTTTCCGTGAAGATGCTGTTCCTTTACTGATTAAACTGTTTTGTACAGCAGAACCGTTTATTCTTCTGCCAGTCCGATGAATTCAAAGACCATGTCTTCCCCGGTTTCGGACTTGTCGTCATGCCAGGTGAAGGTATTGTCGGCATTAAAGGTAATCGTGCCGGTGCCGTCGGTGTAGATATCTTCCTGCTCCGTGACTTCACCCTCATTGTCATAGGTCAGGTTGGACTTGGTGCCGTTGTCATACTTGATGACGGCGGTTTCCGGATCCAGCTTGCCGACCAGGAGCCAGCGGGTCGCCTCGGAAGCGCTGCTGCCCCAGTGCACCGTAATGAAGGCCTCGTCTTTTCCGAAGCATTCCACCGTGGCACCGGCCCGGTCACACTGGTAGTTGCCGATATAGTTCATCACCGGATTCTGCCAGTCCGGGTCTTCCTCGAATACCGCAATGTAGTCCGCGCTTTCATTCAGTTCTACGGTAATGACCGGTTCGGTGGAATAATCCTCGCCGTTCTTTGTCCATTTGACAAAGAGGTAACCGGTCTGCGGGGCGGCCGCAAATGTATAAGTCTTCGGTTCCGCCAGGTTGATCACCGCCGACTGGAACGGCCATTCAGGATCCAGTTCCGGTACGGTTTCCCCTTCTTCATAGCCGATCATGCCGAAGCCATCCACGTTGATATTCGTAAAGATGGTCGCATCCGGGATATCCACTTCCTTCAGGTGGTAGGTTTCGCCGCCTTCCACCGCCAGAACCATGCCGTCTTCGCCTTCTTCGGTGACCGTGACGACAATGTCACCTTTACTGCCGGAAGTCTGCAGCGTGCCGTGCAGGGAATTTCCTTCCTGCGGGATCACACCGCCCCAGCCATCTTCCATCATGTCTTCACCCAGGGTGCAGCCGACATACCAGCCCGGTTCATCGACATCATCCATATAGGTCACTGACATGAAGTTTCCGGCTTCATCCTGGAAATAGCCTTCCCGGCTCCATTCCACAACTTCCTCTTTTGCCCCGCAGGCTCCCAATGTGGCTGCCAGTGCAGCGCACATGCCAAAACGAATCAATTTGTTCTTCATCTTCTTCTCCTGTTCATCTGTTAACCGGCATGTTTTTTCCTGATCCGCAGGATATTATGCCCGTCTTTGTATTCATACGTAATCTCGTCCATGGATTTCTTCACCAGGAAGATCCCCAGACCGCCGATTTCTCTTTCTTCTGCGTCAAGCGTTACATCCGGATCTGCTTTCTGCAGCGGATCAAACGGTGTGCCGCTGTCGATAAAGGTAATGACAGCCGTGGTGGGATCCGCTTCTGTCTCAACCCGGACAGTTGCCATTCCTTCTTTGGATCCATAGGCAAACTTGGCGATGTTGCTGAAGATTTCATCGATGGCGACAGACAGCTGAATCATCGCTTTCTGGCTGAAATTCAGTGGTTCCAGCTGTTCCTCCACAAACTCTGTAATGACCGGAATGCTGTCAATCTGTGCTTTAATCGTCAGTTCTTTCATAATGTTCACCGCAGGGTCAGGATCTTGTCAAATCCGCTTTCCGCGAATATTTCCATCACCTGCCCGGCTGCCCCTTCCACATACAGTTTTCCCTGTTTGTTCATCAGTTTCTGCGCCACCAGCAGCTGCCGCAGACCGGCAGAAGAAATGTACTCCAGACCGGAAAGATCAATCACCAGTTCCGAGAGATCTGATGGAATTTCCTTCAGGATCTTTTCCATGTCAGGAGATGTGACAGCGTCCAGACGGCCGTCAGCTTTGATCGTCATTCTGCTGTCTTCGGTAAATTTTTCAATTGCCATGCCGGTCTCCTTTCAGTCTTCCGGTGACCAGGACGGCTGCAGCGGCTCGATGATCAGATCCCCGACCTTGCAGCAGACCTGGTACTTGTCTTCGTAGACAATTTCACCGGGCTGGTTTGTATAAACGACATAATACGGATGATGGTATTTTTCCA
>JAFWEA010000009.1 GCA_017543005.1 Solobacterium sp.
ATGGCCAGCAGGGACGCTGCCAGCAGGATCCCGATGATGATTTTTTCTGTCTTCTTCATGTTCAGGAAATTATACCATGCCCTTGTTTACAATACCGCTGTTTTCCAGTACAGCAAAATAATCCGGATAGCTTTTGGCAATGCATTCCGTACCGGCAAGCACCACCGGCTCCTTCAGTCTGGCTGTCATCAGACTCAGGGCCATGGCAATACGGTGGTCCCGGTGGCAGTCCAGTTCTGTTTCCGGCTGCTGCGGGGTCTGTCCTTCGATCATGACTTCGTCGTCCAGAACCGTCATCGCAATGCCGCATTTGGCCAGTTCCTCAGCCATAACCGCCAGCCGGTCACTTTCCTTATAGCGCAGCCGTCCGGCATGGATAAAACGGGTTGCACCGGCTGCGGCGCCAGCCAGCACAAACAGCACCGGGCCAAGATCCGGACAGTCGCCTAGATCCACCGTGCAGCCCTGAAGCTCCCTGCCCCTTACCAGACAGCCTTCTGATACAAAGCTCACTTCCGCACCCATATCCTGCAGAATGTCAAACACCCGCATATCAGGATGCTTCGTCTCTGCTTTCAGACCGGAAATCAGCACTTCACTTTTCGTCATGGCAGCCAGTACGGCAAACGGGGCAGCCGAGGAAACATCCGGGCCGATGACCGCATGCAATGGCTGATATGTCTGGTTGCCCGGTATCTGCCAGCAGTGATCCTGCCGCTGATAACGGATCCCGGCCAGGCTCAGATACTGTTCCGTCAGATCCACATAGGAAGCTGACTGCAGCGGGCCGCTGACCTGCAGCACGGTGTCCTCTTTCATGAGCGGCAAAGCCATAAGCAGGCCGCTGACAAACTGGGAGGATCTTTCTCCCGATACGGAAAAGAGCTTCCCGTGCAGACCGCCCGCCACGATCAGACGGGTTCCGTCATGATCAAAGACCAGGCCCTGCCCGGTAAACAGTCCTCTGTATTCATCGAGCGGCCGGGCTAAAAGCCGGTCCGTCCCGGTAAAGATCGTCTTTCCGCTACGCATGCCAGCCAGGGCGATCATAAAGCGCAGCGTGCTGCCTGATGCCCCGCAGTCCAGCCGCAGCTCTCCTTCTGGAAGATGACCGCCGATGCCATGCACTGTCACATGGTCTTCCGTCGTTTCAAAAACCGCGCCCAGCTGTTCAAGACACTTCCGGGTCGCATTGACATCGTCATTGTCCGGCAGTCTTTCCAGCGTGGAAGTACCATCGGCCAGCGCGGCCATGATCAAAGCCCGGTGGCTCTGCGACTTGCCGGCGGGCACGGATACCTGCCAGGAAGAAACCGGATGATAACCCAGCCGCAGTTTCATTTGCTGTTCTCCATGATTGTCAGGATCTCCTGCAGGGCTTCGACAATGGTCCGGTCATTGTGAATGATGATATCAGCCCATTTCCGGTAATACGGCTGTCTGTGTTCATACAGTTCGGCCACTGCTTCAGGATCCCGGCTGAGCGGGCGGTCCGTACTGGGAAACAGGAATTCCAGCGGCCGGTCAATCCAGATAATCGTGCCGTTTTCCTGCAGGGCCTGCATGTTTTCTTCCCGCAGGATAATCCCGCCGCCGCAGTCGATGACGCAGCCTTCCTCTTTGCCGGCCCGGGCTGCCAGATCACTTTCCCGATCCCGGAAATAACCTTCCCCATAACGCTGAAAACAGTCCGCTATGGACATCTTCATTTCCCGTTCCAGTTCTTTGTCCATGCTGATGAGCCGGCGGCCGGTCTCTTTTGCCAGCAGGGTGGACAGGGTTGTTTTGCCGGCGGTCGGCATGCCTATAATCACAAGATTGCTTTTCATCTGTTTATCTTCTCCAGCCACTGCACACCGTAAAACGATGCCAGCAGGTCCCCGATGACCAGACAGGACATGGCATCCTGGATCACCGGCGCGCGCAGGACGATGGCCGGATCATGACGGCCATGGATGGTCAGGGTTGTTTCTTCGCCGTCAGAAAGCCGGACAGTCTTCTGCGGCAGACCGATCGAAGGGGTCGGCCGGTATACGGTGCGGAAGATCACCGGCATGCCGTTGGTCAGCCCGCCGTTGATACCGCCGCTGTGATTGGCTTCAGTCTCTATCTTTCCTTCTCTGTTAACGAAAGGATCATTGGCCTGACTGCCCTTCATCTTTGCCAGTTCAAACCCGGCCCCGAATTCGATCCCCTTGACCCCCGGGATAGCAAACATTGCCTTGGCAAAATGACCTTCCACGGTATCAAAGAACGGTTCGCCGATTCCCACCGGCAGGCCGCAGATGGCGGTCTCCAGTTCTCCGCCCAGGGAATCACCTTCTGTCCTGGCTGCTGCCACAGCTGCCTTCATTTCCGCCAGTACAGCATCTTCCAGCACCGGCGGATTCTTTTCGGAAATCTCCCTGATTTCCGGCTGCACTGCATCAAACGGCCGGTCATTGAGATCACCAAGGCAAAGCACATGTGTCCCGATCTCGATGCCGGCAGATACCAGCATCTGTTTCACCAGTGAACCGGCAGCGGTCAGCGGGGCCGTCAGCCGGGCCGAGAAATGACCCCCGCCCGAGCGGTCGGAATATCCCCGGTAACGCACATACTGGGTGTAATCCGCATGGGACGGGCGCGGTTTGTCAGTCAGTTCATCATAGTCACTGCGGCGGACATTCTGATTGGCAATCATGATGGTCAGCGGTGTACCGGTTGTCTTTCCCTGATACAGGCCGGACACAATCCGGATCTCATCCGCTTCCCGGCGGGCCGTGGACAGTTCCGGCAGCCCCTGCCGTTTTGCCATGTCCGCTTTCAGCTGTTCCTCATCCACCGCAAAACCGGCCGGTAGTCCGTCCAGCACACAGCCGGTTTCCGGCCCGTGCGATTCCCCAAACAGGGTTACGGTCAGTACATTTCCGAATGTATTTCTCATAGACTGCATCCTTTCCGGTTCATGGACCAATGATATAATTCTATTATGCGTGAAATCGTCCGGCAACACAAAATAAGCCTGCTGACCGGGTGTCTTCTGATCCCTGTCATGCTGGCGGTTCCGCTGGTTTTCAGCCAGTCGGCCGACGGCAATTACACCGGCGTCATCAACACGCCGAATGAAACCGGGCTGTTCCTGCTGTGCTGCCTGCCGCCGTTTCTTTACCTGCTGGCGGTTTTTTACCGGCTGGGCCTGCGGCTGCGGATCAATGGCTGGCGGAAACAGATCCTGCTGTTTCTTGCGTCCGGTCTGCTGGCCGTATTGATTCCCTATGGCACCAGGGAAGATTTCTTCTCCGGCCTGCATGTGCTCATCAGTTATCTTGTGCTGGGCATCCAGATTGTCATGATGACCGAGCTGCTGTGGCTGTTTGCCGACGTGCGCCGCTTCTATCTTGCGGGGATCCTTCTGGCCTTCCTGCTGGCGGTAACGGCCGGAGCGGTCAGCGGACTGTCTGAATGGGTTTATCTGACGGTCACATCCATTGCCCTGACGTGGCTGCAGGCTGTACTGCCTGCGGAAAGGAAGTCATCATGATTGTTACAAGAGAAGAAATGCTGCAGATCGAACAGGGCTCCGGGCAGTCCGTTGATGCCCTGATGAAGCAGGCCGGCACGGCCTGTGCTGCCCGGATCCGGGAGTTGACCTCGTCCGAAGACAGCATCCTGATCCTCTGCGGCAAGGGCAATAACGGCGGTGACGGCTTTGTCATCGCCAAGGATCTCACTGACCGGCAGGTCCGGGTTTTCCTGACTGATGGCGATCCGGTATCCGCTGCGGCAATGAATGCATTTCAGCAGCTGAATCAGGATCTCTTTGTTTCGGCAGATGATTTTGCGGCTGTACTGGCTGAGTGCACCGTCATCATCGATGCCGTCTACGGCTTTGGCTTC
>JAFWEA010000140.1 GCA_017543005.1 Solobacterium sp.
AGTGTAACCAACGCAGTTGGTGTAACTTGCTACACCAAGCATTGGTGTTTCTTCACCTCCTCCGGAGGTATTTTTGTTCAAATGACAGATTTTACCCTTATCGTTCCTTCGATTTATACTCTTCTACCATGATCTGACTGTCAATCTGTACCTCTTCAGCAGTAGGATTGTAGTCATATGCTTTCATTGTCAGAATCTTCTTCTTTCCAACCTTGATATCCATTGTGACCGCAATATTCTCTGAAGCCAGGTAATTGATCTTCTTCCGGATCAATTTTCCCAAACTTTCGGCTGTGCGGTTCCCGGTACCATTTCTTGGAAAAAAAGTAAGTTCCTGCATTGTGCCGACAAATTGTTTTCTCGGCTGAGCAAACAAATATGTGATGACGGACGTGAGATCTTTATCGATTGTTTCTTCGTTAAAGGACTGTATTCTTTGTAATTTTCCGGTTTCGTAATCAACTTTGAATGCCAGTTCTACCGGTGCCATAGCATTGGATATCACGCTGATTTTCTTAACTTCATTCGTCTCTGAAGTGAAGTTAATCAATGCGTCAGGCTCAGCACCAGTGCCGGCACTGCCGATATAGGTGTCAGCTGTCTTACGCTTATGAGATATCAGCAGGACAGTTATTCCCTGCATGGTGAGGTCTCTCAGTCTTTGAATCTCATTCACCTCGGAATCATAATCGTGTTCCCGGCGACTGTCTCTGATTTTTGTGAAAGTATCAATGATAATCAGATTCGGTTTGAATTCAGTATCATGGATAATTGTTTTAACAAGATTTACAAACGAATCCATCGTGATCAGCGGACTGTTGTGGTAGGAATTACCCTGTATTTTCAGCAGATGTTCTGTAAACAGGCGATAGTTGTATACAATACAGTATTCTTCGGCCAGCGAACTGAAGCGGTCATACAGGCTGGAATCTTTATCATCAAGTCCGAAATAGAGCACTTTTCTTTGTGATTCATTGTTGAATTCAAGGAACGGCTCACCAGATGAAATAGCTCGAGCCAGTTGTGCTGCGAAGAAAGACTTTCCGGATTTCTCACTTCCGTAGAGCAGAATAATTCCTGAAGGAAGGAAGCCAGGAATCAGATCATCGCAACACACCCCTGATTTCAGGTCAGAATGCTTTGGTAATGTAATCGTCAAAATATCCTCCTCAATCTATAAATAAGATAAATTAAGTACAAGTTGCGTAAGTTCCGCAGGTTCCGTAAGTTCCGCAGGTTTTTATATAGCCCCCTGGAGGTGTGAAAAAACTTGCGGAACTTGCGCAGAACCGAGTTTTAGTAATTCATTTCTGCATATTTCAGGATCCGCTTTTCAGGAATCTTTGCGAAGATGATAAATTCAGATGTGTCAATCTGACCATCATACGGCGCAAAACCATATTTCTCAGTAAACCACTCTCGATAATGCTGAGCGGTTTCAGTTGCTCTGTTGCTGCCACAGTCAAGAAGGATCTTCAGATCCTTTACACGCAGTACAGACTGCGCCAATACTTTTGCTTTTTCCTGATTTGTATGACACTTCATTTAAGTACCTCTCTTTCTTTTTTGTTTCGAATGTCTTTGATCATAATCAGCAGGCGCTGAATCTCAGCTTCCGGAAGATCATGCCGCAATCTTGCAGATAGAGTTCCAGGATGGATTTTCAAGGCATCTGCCAGTTCCCAGTATTTAATGTCTTCTTCACGTAAGGCATCTCTTATAATTTGGTTTGCCATTTTTTCACTCCTCCTTGTCAAATCTGTTGTTAGCCTTTATATTATTGATAGTAGCATTAATGCTACTGCCTACAAGATAGCAATTTTGACTGCAATTTACGACACTACCCCGCAAAAGGAGGACTAAGCTATGGCTAATGTAAAAAAGAGTGTTCCGTTCAATCCGGAAATACTGGAAGAAGAACTGGCAGAAAAAGGAATGAGTCTAAATGAACTTGCATTTCAAATTGCAAAAAAGAACAACATAACTAAACAGGCAGAAATGACATCTCTTCGAAGGTACAAAAGGAATAAAGAGATTTCACTTTCTGCTCTTGAAGATATCGGAGAGATTCTTGACCTGGATCCAAATATATTCCGTAAAAAAGAGATTACCAGTGTGTATAAATGGAGAGAGAACCAGATTCGCCCGGCAAATGATTCCGATCAGACATATCAAAGATATCTGGAACGATCGGAGGCAGAAGATCAACTGAATATTACAGGTCTAATCAATAAAGAATCCCTTGATTCATTTCTGTCCACAACACCGTTTTATATTGAAATTCAGAAAATGGATGAACTGCATCATGATTATTATCTCTATCTGTTGTCGATTGAAATTCAGCGGTTAATGTACATAGCAATAAATACCGAAGTGAAAAGAGAGCGTGTGGAGATTCAAGGAAAGACAACCCGTATTGAAGAACGATTCAAGGTAATCAATAAGCCAAAGGACTCGCTCCCACATCCGGAGGATTACTATGTCAGTAAAAAAAGATAGGAAAACCAGCAAATGGCAGGCGAGGTATTATGTCAGAAAAGATGATGGCAGTCTGAAATATGTCGTCAAAAAAGGATTTAAATCAGCAGATGATGCCAAAAACTGGGAAATCAGCCACAAACATGAATCAAATGCTGGAAACGACACCACCTTTGGAGCTTTTTTTGAGATGATGTCGCTTGCAAACAGAGCTAACGAGACCACAACAGAAACCCGCAGGCAGCGTTTGAAAACATATGCAGGCGAACTCTGGGATAAGCCCATGAAAAAGATCACAAAGAATGTCCTGCAGAAATGGAGGACGAAATTGGAAACTGCAGAAAAAAAGAACGGTGATCCACTGAAAACACAGACCAAAAATGACATTATCGGTTATGTGAAGCAGGTTGGTAAATTCGCCTGGGAAAATTATGATATTCCAGATAACTGTAAAGTGCTTAAATCATTTCCTAAACAGTTGGATGACTACAATGAGATGGTGATAATCAATTACGATGAATTCTGTGCACTGCAGAACGCGGAATCAGATGAAGTATTGAAGATCTTCTTTCAGTTTCTATATATGTCCGGTGCTAGAAAAGGTGAGGCAAGATGCCTGTTGAAGGAAGATTTTGACGGAACACAGGTACACATCTTCAAATCAATGAGGAGATATGAATCTTCGGTAAAAACGACAAAAACAGGTAACGCCAGATGGGTACCTCTTGATGATGACACAAGGAGTAAGCTCTTGTATCTGAAAAACCGTCCAGGAAAATACTTGTTTGGAGATGCGACACCGATCAGTCTCACAAAAATTGATGTACATTTCCAAAACGATCTTAAGGAAGCCGGTCTGCAACACATGCGCATTCACGATCTCCGGCACAGCCATGTTTCAATGCTGTGGAATGCCGGCGTACCGGTTCCAGAGATATCAAAACGAATTGGTCATGCATCTCCCAAAGTCACTATGGAACGTTATGCTCACATTTTCGACAACAAGCAGTCAGCTTCACTGGCAGCGTTAAACAGCCTTGTAAAGAAGAAAAAGAAGTAATTATATGGCAACTCCAGAATGCTGAATTTGAAAAAGTACAAACTTTCTGCAAACTTTTCGGCTGGTGATATCAAAAAATCCGCATTGTTATGCGGATTTTTGACTTCATGGTGCCGCTTGGCAGAATTGAACTGCCAGTTCAGCATTACCATTGCTGCGTATTGCCATTATACTAAAGCGGCATCAGGCTTAATAATCATAACAGAACTGCAGATAAAATCAATAAGAAGATGTTCAAATGATTCGGAAAGGCTTATAATATAGGGCAGTGAAAAGGAGATTTGATAATATGCCACTCGTAACATCGAAAGAAATGTTTGAGAAAGCTTACAAGGGCGGTTATGCCATTGGTGCTTTCAATGTCAACAACATGGAAATCATTCAGGGCATTACAGAAGCCGCCAAGGAGTGCAATGCTCCCGTTATCCTGCAGGTTTCCAAGGGTGCCCGTGCCTATGCAAACCGTACATATCTGGTCAAGCTTGTCGAAGCTGCCGAGATTGAAACAGGTCTGCCGATTGTCCTGCATCTGGATCACGGTGATACATTCGAAACCTGCAAGTCCTGCATCGATGACGGTTTCACTTCCGTTATGATTGATGCTTCCAGCAAGCCGTTCGAGGAGAACATCGCCATCACCAAGCAGGTTGTTGAATATGCCCATGCTCATGGTGTTGTTGTAGAAGCTGAACTGGGTACACTGGCCGGTGTTGAGGATGATGTCAAGGTCAAGGCCGAAGATTCTTCCTATACACGTCCGGAAGACGTTGAAGAATTCGTCAGAAGAACCGGCTGCGACTCCCTGGCCATTGCCATCGGCACAAGCCACGGTGCATACAAATTCAAGCCGGAACAGTGCACAAGAAACGAAGAAGGTATCCTGGTACCGCCGCCGCTGCGGTTTGACATCCTGGAAGAAGTTTCCAAGCGTCTGCCGGGCTTCCCGATCGTTCTGCATGGTTCCAGCTCCGTTCCGCAGGAATATGTCAAGATGATCAATGAAAACGGCGGCAACATGCCGGATGCAGTCGGTGTTCCGGAAGAACAGCTGAGAAAGGCTGCTGCCATGGCTGTCTGCAAGATCAACATCGACTCTGACCTGCGTCTGGCCATGACCGGTACAATCCGCAAGTACTTCCATGATCATCCGGCAGATTTCGACCCGCGTCAGTATCTGAAGCCGGCCCGTGCCAACATCAAGGAACTGGTCAAGCACAAGATCATCGACGTCCTCGGCTGCGACAACAAGATCTGAATCTGAAACAGGGAATGCTCCGCAAGGGGCATTCTTTTTTGTCTGCCGGGCCGGCATGGCTGTATGCTAGAATATGTAAATACGGAAGAAGGAACGAATCGCGATGAGTTTTAATTCCATGCTGTTTCTATGGCTCTTCCTGCCGCTGTGTCTGGCTGCTTACTGGCTGACTCGCGGGCGGGGGAGAAAGGCGGCTCTGCTCGGACTGAGTCTTTTTTACTGGGCCTGGAATGATCCGTATCATGTATTGATCGTGCTGGCGGTCTGTATGGCTGTATACGGCCTGAGTTATCAGATGAATAGAAGCGAAGGAAACGCCCGCAGGACATGGCTGTGGGCCGGGGTGGCCTTGAGCCTGGGCATGCTGGTGTTCTGCCGTTATGCGCCGGTCATGGACGGCTCAAAACCGCTGCTGCTGGTGCCGGCCGGCATATCATTCATAGCCTTCTCTTTGGTTTCCTATCTGATGGATCTGTACCGGAAACAGACAGATTTCCCTGCAAATCCGGCAGATTTTATGATCTATATTGCCTTTTTTCCGAAACTGCTCATGGGTCCGATTGCCTCAGCCCGTGATTTTGCCGAAGCTGTCAGGGAAGAAAAGCACTTTGATTTCGAACCGTTCGCCGGCGGCGTGCGGCAGTACGCGTGGGGGCTTGGCAAGAAAGTGCTGATTGCCGATGCCCTGGCCCTGGTGGTGCAGCGGACTTTCGGTGACATCGCGACCTTGACAACCGGGGCGGCCTGGGTGGGCGCGCTTTGTTATATGCTGCAGATCTACTATGATTTCAGCGGTTACTCGGACATGGCCCTTGGCATCAGCCGGATGCTGGGCATTGAACTGAAGAAGAACTTTGATTATCCGTATCTGTCCGGCTCCATTACCGAATTCTGGCGGCGCTGGCATATTTCCCTGGGCACATGGTTCCGGCAGTACCTGTATATTCCCCTTGGCGGCAACCGCAGGGGCCTGGGCCGTACTTATTTCAATCTGATGATGGTGTTCCTGGCCACCGGGATCTGGCACGGCACGGGCATGAATTATCTGCTGTGGGGCCTTCTGAACGGGGTGCTGGTTGTGGTTGAGCGCATGGGTCTGCTGAAAGTGCTGCAGAAACCCCGCATGCTCTGGCTGAGCCGTCTTTATGCCGGTTTTTCCGTACTGATGGGCTGGGTGCTGTTCCGGGCGGAGAATGCCTCAGCAGCCCTGTCCTACTACCGAAGAATGTTCCTGCCGTCTGCCGGCACTTTGACTGCGGTGCAGCTGCTGCAGCCGAAAGTCATCCTGCTGATGGTGATCGGCTTTATCGGCAGCGGTTTCCTGCAGGAACTGCTTTCCCGGTTTGACAGAAGCGAAAAGCCATGGCTGGACCACGCCGTCAACTGCTGCGCGGTTGTTTTATTGGTGCTGGGCATCATGGGCATGGTGAGCGGCACGTTCCAGTCATTTATCTATGCCCAGTTCTAGAAAGGAGTCCGGATGAGCAGAACAGCCGATAAACTGATGACCGCTGTATTTGCCGGGCTGATTACGGTGCCCTGGCTGCTGTATCCTTTTGTCCGGACACCGGATGAGGATACCGGGGAAAACCGTCAGCTGACGGCGTTTTCAACGGTGACCGAAGCATCCCTGCCGGAACTGCCGGATGCCTTTGAGACCTACTACAACGATCATGTGCCGTTCCGTTCCGCCCTTAAGAAACTCTGGAGCAATGCCAACTATGTGCTGCTGAACGAGGCGGTGGATGAGCGGGTGCTGGTCGGTGATGCTGATCCGGACCGTGAACATGTCTGGCTGTTCTATCAGGCCGAGAAAGACGGCAATCCGCTGAAAGAGGCCCAGGGCATCAGCACATATGATGAAACTGCCCGGGAAGAGATGTATGCCGTGCTGGCCGAAAATGAAAAGACCATGCAGGATTACGGCATGGAACTGTACTACTTTGCCGGCCCG
Source organism: Solobacterium sp. (assembly GCA_017543005.1). Lineage (GTDB taxonomy): Bacteria > Bacillota_I > Bacilli_A > Erysipelotrichales > Erysipelotrichaceae > Bulleidia. The sequence goes on from JAFWEA010000140.1 coordinate 6,748, forward strand.
AACAAGGAAAGCGTCTATCCGGAATACCTGCCGGATTATCTCAAGCAGTACCGGAGTCAGAGCCGCCTGGCAGACTTCATTGACTGGCTGCGGACAGAGCACGGCTATGACCGTTATATCTACCCGCTGAAGGAACTGCAGGCCGCATCCGCAACAGGGCGGACCTACTATCGTCAGGATATCCACTGGAATGCCTATGGGGCCTATATCGGCTATAAGGCCATGATGGCGGTGACCCATCCGGAGCTGGATCCGGCCTTCATCGATGACATGGAACTGTCATACGGTCCGGATGAACATCTGGATACCGATCTGATCCGGATATCCGGCATCCGTGACCTCCTGCTGGATCAGCCGGCAGCTGTCCGCTTCCATGATGACTTCAAGGTCGAATACAATCCCATGTTCAATGACACGGTGCTGGAGACCCGCTGTGAACAGGCCCCGGTGGACCGCACGATCTTCCTGATCGGGGATTCGTTCCGGACGGATCTGATCCCGTATCTGGAAAGAACCTACAAGCACTGCTTCATCATGCACCGCTGGGACTACAAGACAATCTTCATTGACTGGTTCTGGCCGGACGAGGTGGTTATGCTGAGTGTGGAGCGGTATGCGCCGGACAACCTGACCATCCGCCTCAAGCAGGAAGAAGAAACATATCCGCTCGATAACTGAAAAAGATCACTGTGCTCAGTGATCTTTCTTTTCGGCAAAGTAGTCCAGTTTGAGAATCTTCTTGGCAATGTCACGCTTGTACATGGCTGCCTGCATTTCTTCTTCCGCCTTGTCCAGGTCGTAATCTCCGTAATCATAGAAATCATCGTACATGAAGTCATAGGCGTAATTGTCGGTTTTCCAGAATTCCCATTCACTGAAATAGAAGCCCTTGTAATCCGGATCGAAGATATCCGTGCCCAGGATCGTCCGGTTATCGAACTCAAAGCCCCACAGGTTGGCAATCGTCGGCAAGAGGTCCAGGGTGGTGGCCACCTTGGAGTAGGTCATGGCCGGGGTTGCGGTGTTGTAGATATACAGGTCCGTATAGGCTTTCTCCGGACTCCAGGTCTGGTTTGTTTCTTTGTAGAACGGGGCAGTGGACGTGTAGTCAAGACCCTTGACGATATGATCGCCATAGAAGACAAAGACGACATCATCCAGCTTGCCGGCGTTGCGCAGCTCGGTCATCAGAGTAGCCAGGGACCGGTCCAGATCCATGTTCTTGGCCAGGAAGCTCACATAGGAATCCTCCAGGTCCGGATACATGGCCCTGATCTTTGCGACATCCTCTTCGCTGACGCCGAACGATTCCAGATCATACGGCTGATGGCCGCTGAATGTAATCCAATAGGCGATGTAGGGCTTTTCCTCATCCGTGAAGATCCACTTCATGATCTCCATGACGGCGGTATCCGGCTGTGAATCCGGCAGGCCGAGATCCGTGCAGTCAAGGAATTCATCGTAGCCGAAGGCCGGCATGGTCAGTTCACGGTTGTAGTACTGCCGGTAGTTGTTGTGGAAGGCATAGGCATAATAGCCATGTTCATGGAACAGCTTCGGCAGGGTGGTGACATAGGTGTTGTAAGGATATTTATAACAGACCGCATGGCCTTCGCTGTTCGGGATCAGCGACGTATTGGACATGAATTCCGTGTCACTGGTGGAACCGGGCAGGCCGGGTGTATTGAAGTTTTCAATGCGGATGGAATTCTGCTGCATCTGCCAGATGGTCGGGGTCAGTTCCTTGGTACAGGCGGCGTTGATGAATGATTCGGCCTGGATGAAGATGACATTCTTGCCGGCCAGCAGGCCCGTCATCTCATTGGGTTCATGCGCCGGGCGGGCATTCATGTAGGCAGCGATTTCCTGCCGGTCTTCTTCCGAGAGCACATCCTTGGTCAGGAAGGTTTCCGCATCCCGGTAGGCAAAGGTCAGCAGGCCGAACTTATCGACGAACTGGTTCGTGCTCGGGATTACTTCATAGATGTAATAGTCGGTCTTGTTGATCTGGAAGGCATCCTCACTGTTCTTGGTGCTTTCGATCTGATCCAGATACTGATAATAGAGATCCCGGCCCGGATAGTACAGCAGCAGGACCGCCAGCTTCAGCGGCAGCCGGTACAGCAGTTTGACGCAGCGCCGCTGCAGGACAAAGTAGATGATCACGAAGACCACGGTAATGCCCAGCAGGGCCAGGAAGGGATAGAGATCTTCCCGGGTGATGAACTCCATGGCGCTTTCCTTGACGCCGAGGGCCTCCTTGAGCAGATCCTGCACGGTGCTGAAGCGGTAATACTGATGGAACGCCCGTTTATAGATGTCCTGGGAAACCAGATACAGCGTATAGATGAAACTGTAGATCAGCACGAAATACCTGTTCAGCATGGGCCCGATGAACCAGATCAGGGCAACCAGCCCCAGACACAGGATCATGAACAGGGAATGATCAAATATCGTATCTACGGAATACGTCATCTGCATGTAGTTAAAGAAATACAGCATGATGCCGGTATAAAGCAATTCGATCAGGAAATAACGGATGGCTCGGACGATTTTCATGGCGGCTCCTTGCAGCAGGATCGTTGCTGATTAGTCTATATTATCATAGAAACCCGGATTCAAAGAGGCACATTCCGCCCAAGGAAGAACTTCTCTGTATATTGAATTATGGTATAATCTTCAAGTACGAAGGGAGTGTTTTGCCTTGTCCGGATATGCAATGGGTTTGCCAATGGAGAACATCCGGGTCATCACAGTGATGATTCTGGATATCTTCCTGATGTGGCTTTTATTATATTATGCGATCAAACTGGTTCGTAACAATTCCCGCACGATTCAGATTTTTAAAGGAATCCTGCTGGTCATCATGGTGGATGGTCTGGCCAAACTGCTGGGCCTGAAGACCGTGACGTATGTGACGGACATTTTCATCAACTGGGGCTTTCTTGCGATCATCATCATTTTCCAGCCGGAGATCCGTTCCGTCCTGGAAAAGATCGGCAAGTCCAACGTGTTCTCACGGATTACAACCCTGACCGGGAATGAGAAGGAACACCTGGTGGATCAGATTGTCACGGCGACGATGCTGCTGAGTCAGGATCAGACTGGGGCGCTGATTTCCATCGAGCAGTCGCATTCCCTGGAAGATTTCATTGCGACCGGAACCCGGCTGAATTCGGATGTGACAGCGGAACTGCTGACCTCCATTTTCGTTACTTCGACACCGCTGCATGACGGTGCCGTTATCATTCAGGGTGACCGCATTGCCTGTGCAAGTGCATATTTCCCGCCGACCAACCTGGAACTGCCGTCCCGTTACGGGGCCAGACACAGAGCGGCCATCGGTATTTCGGAAATTACCGATGCCGTGACCATTGTCGTTTCGGAAGAGACCGGGGCGATCAGTGTCACGGAAGGCGGCAAGATTTATCAGTTCAACCGGAAGGAACTGCGTGACTACCTGCTGCGGGTCATCCTCGGTGAAGAAACCGAAGTCAGAACCGGGCGGCAGAGTGCGGCAGCGCCGGAACCGGGCCGGGAAGTTGTCATTGATGACAAGGCGACAGCACAGCAGCCGAAGGAACCGTCCCGTCTGCGTGACAAGCTGGCCGTAAAGAAGCAGGATACCGGCCGGATGGAAAAGATTGAAGTGGAAGAAGTCACTCCGGCCGAACAGCAGCCGGCAGCGGAAACCCACAGAAAGGAAGACGCCCCGGCTGACACCACGATGATCAAACTGGAGGAAGAGGCTTCCGATATCAAACTGCCGCGCAAGAAGGAAAGACCGGCGCCGAGTTATCCGCAGCACGCGGCCGGCAACCGGTTTGAAGAAGTGAAGCGGCCCGCCAAGCCGGTGGAAGAAGCCCCGGCAGTCATTCCGGCAGCTCCGGCAGCAACGCCGGTCCCGCCGGCCGAACCGGTACCTGAACCGGAACCGGCAGCCCGGCTGACCTCGGAAGACATCAAGCGGATGCGCAACCAGCTGTATGAGCAGTATTCCAACGCCAACAAGGAACAGGAAACAGCCCCGCAGCCGGCCGTTGCCCCGCAGACGGATGACATGCTGGCCCAGCTGCACCGCCCGACTGAGAGCGAACAGATGTTCGATACAACCAAACTGGATATTTCCAAGATCGTAGGACTGAACGATGATCTGGATAAAGCATTTGAAATTGTGGATCAGATGCCTTCGGACAAAGCCTCCGATCCTGACAGGGGAGGTGACCGGTAATGTCTGAAAACAGAAAGAAAAAGACACGGGAAACCGCCGATAACGGGAAAACCGAACTGGCGAACCGCATTGCCAGCCAGTCCCGCAAGGTGGCCAATACCTATCAGCACATCGGCGACAATCTGGTCAGAATCTTCCGGTGGTTCTCCGGCTTCATTGACAAGACCCTGTTCAACCGGAAATATACAAAACTCGTTTCGCTGGTGCTGGCTGTCATGATGTATGCGATTGTCAACCTCAACAGCAGCAATTCCATGAACATGTCCACGCTGAAGACCAGCAAGGACCTGACCAATATCTCCGTTACCGCCAAGTACAACAGCGATACGTTCGAACTGAGCGGGCTGCCTTCGGAAGCGGACATCACCATCAGCGGTGATGCTTCGTCGGTAACGGCGGCCTCCAACTCCAAGGGCGTGGTTGTGGCCGACCTGGAGGGTCTGACCGAAGGAACGCACAATGTCAAACTGAAGACAGAAGGCTTCGGCGAGAATGTCACGATCCGGATTGATCCTTCCAATGTCAGCGTCACTCTGAAGAAGAAAACCACCCAGCAGTTCGATCTGTCCTATGACTATATCAACCAGGACAAGATGGATTCGATCTACAGTCTTGGTACACCGACGTTTGAATATACCAAAGTCAATGTCAGAGCTTCCAAGGATACGCTGGACACGATTGCCTTCGTCAAGGCCCTGATCGACGTAACCGGTCAGACCGCAGATTTCACGCAGGAAGCGACCCTGATTGCCTATGACGCCAGCGGCCTGCCGGTCAATGCGGATATCGTTCCGCGGACCGTCAATGTCTCCGTGGCTGTCACCTCGCCGAACAAGACCGTGCCGATTGAGGTGGAAGTCAGCGGTGAAGTGCCGGAAGGCAAGGCCATCGAGACAATCTCCATCGATCAGCAGACCGTTACGGTCTACGGTACGGAATCGGTCCTGGGCCAGATCGAAAAGGTCATTGTTACCCTGAACGCATCCACCCTGACCAAGGATTCCTCCACCATCCTGCGGCCGATCACTCTGCCGGCCGGTGTCAATTCCAGTAATATCAACCAGATCACCATGAATGTGACCCTGGGTGAAGGGGTAACCCGGACCATTGATGATGTCCGGATCTACTACCGGAACAACGTCAACAACTACAAGGCATCCCAGCCGGAAAACAAGACGACGACCAGTGTCATGGTCTTCGGCACCGAAAGCAATATCGCATCCATTACCGCCGATGATATCTCGGTCTACGTGGATCTGAAGGATGCCAAACCGGGTCTGCAGGATTTCCAGCTGCAGGTGGATCAGCCTTCCGGCGGTCTGGTCAAGTATTCGCTGGTTGAGTCAACCTATACAATGAACGTGCTCGGTGAAACGAACACAGATACCGATTCAGGAGAAGGGACAGGTACAAACAATGGGTAAGTATTTCGGAACCGACGGCATCCGCGGCAAAGCAAATGTTGATCTTGACGCCTACCGGGCATTCCAGGTGGGCCGCTACATGGGCTACTACTACAGCCAGAACGGCCGTCAGAATATCCTGATCGGCAAGGACACAAGACTTTCATCGGACATGCTGGAGCATGCCCTGGCAGCGGGGATTGCCTCGCAGGGCTGTGATGCCTATCTGGCCGGCGGCTGCCCGACCCCGATGATTTCCTATCTGACCAGAACCGGTGACTTTGCGGCCGGCGCGATGGTCTCGGCCAGCCACAACCCGTTCTATGACAACGGCATCAAGATCTTCTCGAAGGAAGGCATCAAGCTGTCGGCCGATATCGAAGACCTGATCGAACAGTTTATTGACGGCAAGACGGAACTGACGTTCTGCACCGATGACAAGATCGGCAAGGTTATCGCTTATCCGGAAGGCCTCGAAACCTATCTCGCCTGGCTGGAAAAGGAATATCCGCTGGATCTCTCCGGCATGAAGCTGGTTGTCGACTGTGCCAACGGTTCCAGCACCTTTACGGCAGAAACACTGCTGAAGCGGCTGGGCGCCGAACTTACGGTTCTGAACAAGGAACCGGACGGCATCAATATCAATACAAAGTGCGGCTCTACCCATCCGGAAATGATGCAGGATGCAGTCCGCAGCGGCTCCTATGATCTGGGCCTGGCCTTTGACGGCGATGCGGACCGCATGATCATGGCTGCCCCGGACGGTGAACTGCTGACCGGTGACCATGTGCTGTATATTACCGGCAAGCGTTTCCGTGACCTCGGCATTCTGAACAACAACAATGTCGTGACGACCGTCATGGCAAACCTTGGCCTGTTCAAGGCCCTGGAACGGGAAGGGATCACGGCGGTTGCCACCCAGGTCGGCGACAAGTATGTCTATGAACAGATGTGCAAGGAAGACGATGTGGTCGGCGGCGAGCAGTCCGGTCATATTATCTTCAAGCGGGTAGAAGCGACCGGTGACGGTCTTGTCACAGCCCTTGAAATGCTGAAGATCATGAAGGAAACCGGCAAGGGTGCCATGGAACTTCGGGAAGGCCTCAAGATCTATCCGCAGCTGCTGGTCAACGTCCGGGTAACCGACAAGCACCTGGCCATGGAAGATCCGGAAGTGAAGAAGGCAATTGACGAAGTCAATGCAGATCTGCACGGCAATGGCCGTCTGCTGGTCAGAGCCAGCGGTACGGAACCGCTTGTCCGGGTCATGGCAGAAGCCGAAACGGAAGAAATCTGTGCGGAAGAAGTCGAAAAGGTCGCGAAGATTGTCCGCGAAAAGTTCGGTATTGAATAAATCATTATTATAAATGGAAGAAATAACCGTTCTGTCCGGCGGCAGGACGGTTTTCTTGTGGCGGCATGCAGAGAATCATTTTTGCCGGACTGGATTGTTAAAGTGCGGTGCCGCTGCCGAATTCACGGATAAACTGTGATAAGATGATAACTGAGGTTGAGAAATGAAAAAGGTCATTGGAATCGTTGAAGATGAAAAAGATCTGAATGAGCTGGTGAAACAGTATCTTCAGAAAGAAGGATATGATGTACGTTCTTATCTGACTTATGATGAGGCAGCTATTCACACCGCTGATGATGATGTGCACCTGTGGATTCTGGACATCATGCTCGGGGACAAGAGCGGCTTTGATCTGATCGAAGACATCCGGCAGCACGATCCGGATGTGCCGGTTATCTTCATGTCTGCCCGGGACAAGGAATTCGACCGGATCATCGGTCTCGAGAAGGGCAGTGATGACTATATCACCAAGCCGTTCTCACCGAAGGAACTGGTGCTGCGGGTCAACAATATCATCCGGCGGACTTACAAGGACGCGGATACCCGCATGATTGTGGACGGCTATGAGATCGATGAGGATCAGAGAACGGTCCTGGATCATGGCCGGCAGGTGGATCTGACTACCAAGGAATTTGATCTGCTGATGCTGTTTGTCCGCAACCGCGGCACGGCCTTCTCGCGCGAACAGATTCTTGAGCGGGTCTGGGAGACAAACTATTACGGCAGTGACCGGGTGGTGGATGATACCCTGCGGCGGCTGCGGAAAAAGCTTCCGGATCTGACCATTCATACGATTTACGGCTTCGGATACCGTCTGGGCTGATGAAACGGATTTATCTCTGGATTCGTGAACTGAGTCTTACCCAGCAGCTGATCACCATCGTCATTCTGGTGATCGGCGTTTTCGGCGTTTTCCTGTCTGCTTTCCTGACTCCGTCCATTGACGTGTTTACCCGGAATGAAATGTACCGGATGCTGCACAGCAATCATGAAAGTTCGGTCTACTACCTGAACCGGAACGCGGACCAGCGCCCATTTGTGAGCCCGGACAGCGGCATCATTCAGGGCACCTATGATCCTGATACGGATACATTCCGGATCTTTGACGGAGGTTCCTTTACGCAGGAGGAAATGCAGGATATCCGCCGGAATGCCGGGGATGCCGGCAGTGAGGCATCGGACTATATCCTGCATGAGCGCAATGCCAACGGCACGGTCAGCGATGTGCAGTACTCTGTAACCAGACTGAAGGACGGCCGGCTGCTGATCACGCTTCTGCCCGGCGCATATGAGGAACAGTTCCGGACGCTGCTGGTCAACAGCGTCGTCAATATGAATGTCGTGATTGCCGGTCTGCTCTTTTTCCTGCTGCTGCTCTGGGTTGCTTCCCTGATTCACCCGCTGAACCAGATCCGCAACTATGCCAACCGGATCAAGAATGATGAGGAAGCGGAACTGAATGTCAACCGCCGGGATGAAATCGGTGAAGTGGCAGATGCCCTGCGGGACATGCAGGAGGAACTGGAGAAGCAGAACCAGGAAAAAGAGGAAATGATCCAGAATATTTCCCATGACCTCAAGACCCCGATTGCCACGATCCGCTCCTATGGTGAAAGCATCAAGGACGGTATTTATCCGTACGGCACGCTGGAAAAATCCATCGATGTCATCATCGAACACGCCGACCGGCTGGACAAGAAAGTCCGCAGCCTGATTACATTAAATAAGATGGGCTATCTGCTGGATGACTGTCCGGAAGGGGATACCCTGAACATGAACGATGTCATTGACAAGGTTCTCTTGTCCCTGAAGGTCATCCGGCCGGAGATCACCTTTGAGCGGATTATGGATCCGGAGGTGTATTTCCACGGGGATGAGGATCCCTGGCGGATCGTGGTCGAAAACCTGATCGACAATGCGCTGCGCTATGCGGTTACCCGCATCTGCATCCAGCTCCATGATGCGGAACTGATCATTTTCAATGACGGCAAACCGATTGATCAGGCGACCCTGAACAAGATGTTCCAGCCTTACGAGAAAGGCACGGATGGTCAGTTCGGCCTGGGACTGTCCATCGTTTACCGGGTGGTGACGACATACGGATACCGGGTGGAAGCCGCCAATCTGCCGGATGGCGTGCAGTTCCGGATCTGGAAGGAAATCAGCCGGAAAGAGAAACGGGAAAAGGAACGCGCCCGGGGAAACAGAAAGTAAACGATTTCCCGCTTAACGGCAGCGGAAAGATCGGGTACAATATAGGACATATGACAGAATTTGCGGAATTTGCCGGCGTCAGAACAGCGTTCCGGCACAGCGGCAGCGGCCGGGATGTGATCCTGCTTCACGGGTGGGGTCAGAATATGCAAATGATGAGTGCAGTGGAAGAGCATCTGTGTTCTTCTTTTTCCGTATACAATCTCGATTTCCCGGGCTTCGGGGAAAGTGACCAGCCGCCGCAGGCCTGGGGCGTGCCGGATTACATGCATTTCCTGGAAGAATTCATCCGGGTCAATCAGATCAAAGAACCGATCCTGATCGGGCATTCGTTCGGCTGCCGGGTGGCGATCCGCTATGCGGCGGTACATCATGATGTGCGCCGGATGTGCCTGACCGGGGCGGCCGGCATCCGCCCGAAGCGGGATCTTGGCTGGCATCTGCGGACCGGGACATACAAAGCCGGCAAGTGGCTGCTGAAAGCCACCGGCAATGAAAAAAAACTGGCTGAACTGCAGAGCCGGTCCGGGTCGGAAGACTACCGGAATGCCAGCGGCGTCATGCGGGAAAGCTTTGTCAAAGTGGTGAATGATGATGTCACCCCGATCCTGAAGGAGATCAGCTGCCCGGTGCTGCTGGTCTGGGGGGACATGGATGAGGCAGTGCCGCTCTGGATGGGCCAGCTGATGGAAAAGGAAATTCCGGATGCCGGCCTGGCGGTGTTTGCCGGCGATGATCACTTCGCCTACTGGCATCAGGCTGACCGGTTCAACCGGGTGCTCGATGTCTTTCTGAAAGAGGATAGGAACAGATGAGAATACTGACAATCATCGGGATATGTCTGTGGCTGACAGCGATGCTGGTGCCCGGTAAACACGCCCTGCACATGTTTCAGCAGAACCGCTATGAATGTGCCCGCTTTACAAAATGGCTGCAGGACAACGGCACAGCCGGCCTCACGCAGTACATTCTGCCGGCCGTTCTTACTGCGGTTACGGCGGCGGCCCAGGTACTGCTGGGGCAGGGGGAAGCGGCCCTGGCTGTTTCCGGGGCGGTGCTGACCGTTATGAGAATCCTGCAGGAGCGCGGGAAAAACTATATCAAACCACTGGTCTATACCAACCGGGTCAAGCGGCAGATTGCCGTCATGGCCGTACTGGCGCTCATCTGTGCCGTGGCTCTGAATTTCGTGCCGGCGTTCTTCCGGATCAGCGCGCCGCTGCTTTCCACCTGTCTGCCCTGGCTGCTGGTCTATCCCATGGCGGTTATCACAGCCCCGATCGAAAAGGCCGGCC